>JBCDMB010000032.1 GCA_038744685.1 Verrucomicrobiota bacterium | reverse complement strand
GTGCACCCCACTAAAACGGCCAGTCTCTATCTCACGCACTACTTGTTGCTGGAACGCCTCGCTATATCGCATCACTTTCTTCTCTTTCATCGGTTTCGGGTTCTTCGATCAAAAACCGACAACCTATTTCAGGACGCGACATTCTAGTCGTAATCCTACGCGTAATCGTAATCGGTTTGATAAGTTCTTAGATCAATCGCTTCGATTAGGACTACGATTCGGATTACGAGCACGAATTTGAATGGTGAATTCCCCAGACTAGTGCCACTTCAGTGCATCTGGTCAGTTCGTCGGTCCGCTTGGTTCCTCTAGTTGATCTCCTGAACATTCATAACCAATTCGTTCCAGTTGCGCTGGTTTTCGATGTCGTGTTCGAGGCCTTTTTCGTCGGCTATCGCAAACCGCTTGATTGCGGGCGTTTTGCTTGTGGCTTGATACAACCAGTAAGCTTCTGCTTTGAGTGCCTCGTCAATCGGCTTGTCGATCGATTCATAGACAGCCTGTTTGCATGAGTTGATGGATTCTGCAGGGAACTTCGCGATTCGTTTGGCTAGATTGTCGACGTAGGGACCGATTTCGTCCGGATCGAGGGCCTTGTTGATCGTTCCGTATTTCTCCGCTTCATCCGCATCGAAATCGCGCGCGCTGAGTATGATCTCCAGTGCTCGACCAAGACCAGTCTGGCGTGCCATTCGGGAAGCTCCGCCGCCGCAGGGTAGGATTCCCATCCCGACTTCCATCTGCATAAACTTGAATTTTCCTCGGGCTGCGAAACGCATGTCGAGCGCAAGTGCCAGTTCATGGCCCCCTCCCCGGGCAAATCCTTCGAGTTTGGCGATGGTCGCCTGTGGAACCTTGCTGATACGTTCGCAAACGGATTGTAGATCGAGAAGCTGGACTTCTCCGCGAGAGACAGCCTCCGTTGACATGTCCTTCAGAAGCTCCGTGTCGTAGTGGCAGACCCAAATTTCCGGATTCGCGGACTGGAAGACAACGACCTTGGTTTCTCGGTCCCGCTCAAGACGCATGGCCAGGCTGTTGAGGTCTGCGAGCATTTCCTGCCCCTGAACATTGACGCTTCCGAAGTTGAAGGTGACGGACAGAACTCCGTCATTTTGTTCTGCTGTGAATGTAGTGTATCCTGCGTATTTCATTTGAACTCACAGACTGCTCTAAAAGAACTGGAACTCAATGGGATTGAATGGCAGGATTATTGGTTATTATTGTAATAAAATTGGATTTATTCCGATTTTGAGAAGAATAGACTAAGAATTGGCTTTAAATATCCCATAAAAATATACCTGATCGGATATATTTACAATGAAAGTAGAGACTGCCAGCCGTACTTTTGAACTCCAAGTTGAGGAGATATCCGAGTGGGGGAAACGGGCCCACAAACACAGTTTTTTTGAAATCGTCTATGTGGAAGAGGGGAAAGGATTGCAGTGTATCAATACCCACGAATTTCAGTATCAAGCGGGCAACATCTTTCTATTGCCGCCGCTGGACTGTCATTCCTTCAAGGTTTCAGAGCCTTCGAAATTCTACTACCTGCGATTTACGGATTACCTTTTCAGGAGCGAGTTTGGAGAGACACAATACGGTTCATGGTTTGATAAGATTTCTTACGTTCTTGCGAATTATAATCGAGTGCCGGGGGACATAATTTCCACCGAGCGGGAGCGACGCTTCATCATTCAGAACATAAAATCCATTCAGCAGGAATATTTGGTTTCCGATAGTTACTCTGAGACGGTTATCGCTGGTGTAGTTGCCTCTATTCTTAGTATTTTGGCCAGAAGCATCGAAAAACGTTACGTGGATGAAGCAAACAAGATGGAAGGGCATTTTGGAGAGGTTCTTCGTTACATTCACCACCACTTGACCGATAAGGCCAGAATTAGCTTAACCGCTTTGGCGAAACGTTTCGCAATCTCTGAAAATTACTTTTCAGAGTACTTCAAGAAGCAGGCGGGCGAGCCTTTGGTAACGTATGTAATGAAATCAAAGCTTCGCTTGGCCGAAACCAAGATCTTGCACACAGACCTCTCGCTGAAAGAAATCGCCTATCAGTTGAACTTTACGGACAGCAGCCATCTTTCCAGAGCGTTCAAGAAAGCTTATGGAATGACTGTAGGAGAATTTAAGTCGTTTGGAGGAAACTTTTGTCGAACCTAGTTTTGAACTCTGGTAAAAGCAGGTCGACAATTCGTAAACGTTCCAAGAAATCTTTTCTGTATGATCACTTCCGCTCTCGAAGAAATTTACCTCGCTGGAGGTTGCTTGTGGGGGGTGCAGGAATTCGTGCGTCACCTTCCGGGAGTGGTGCATACCGAAGCTGGCAGGGCTAATGGAGATCCGGGTAGAGAAAAAGGTGGCTACAACGGGTATGCCGAATGCGTGAAGGTAGGCTTTGATCCAAGAGTTGTATCTGTCCGCCAGTTGGTCGGGTTTCTTTTTGAGATCATCGATCCTGAAAGTCTGGATAGTCAGGGGCCGGACACGGGAAGAAAATACCGTACCGGGGTCTACAGCGAAGATGATTTCCACTTAGAGGAGGCGAGGGCGATAATTGCTGATCAGGCAAAGTCACGCTCTATCGTAGTGGAAGTCGTAGCTCTTTCTAGCTATGAGAAAAGTGCGCCTGAGCACCAGGACAGGCTTGCCCGATATCCTGAGGAGAAGTGCCACATCCCGCGGCAGGTGCTTCATCGGTATAAAGAACTCTGAATCGAAGTGCCGTTTAATGCGGCCTTACGGACGTCGAGGCCGACGTCCGTCCAGTGGGCGTGGGCATGAACTGATCCGGTGGGTCAACTTGGGTCTTCGGTCTGAACGTCGCGGGCGGTTCGGAAGCCCGTATGGTTTGAGGGTGAGTCGTTCTCAAACGCCTGCCGCGAGCCGGGTTGGTATCCTGAGCACCAACCTGCCGAGCAAAGGAAAGATCCACCTTTCGTTACGTAAGTGGGCACGCGCTGCCCCAACCGCGCAATGGCGTCCGGGTGCGGGCCAGTAGGGTTTACGACCTCTGTACCGAATCTCATCGCAAAGGTCCGCGGGTGATACAGGTCGGCCGTAATTTCCCAGACATTCCCTGCCATGTCATACAGCCCAAAGTCATTTGGTGGGAAGGTTCCAACGGGCGAAGTGGAATGAAACCCGTCTTCTTCTGTATTTCCATAGGGCCACTCGCCCTGCCAGATGTTTGCCATCCAAAAGTCCTCGCCCTCAGGTGCAAACTCATCGCCCCATACATACATTTTGTGGTCGTGTCCTCCACGCGCCGCCCTTTCCCATTCGGCCTCGGTGGGTAACCTTTTTCCCGTCCACTCAGCGTATGCTGTAGCATCCTCATGGGTTACGTTGACGACGGGGTGATCAGCAAAGTCCTCCCATGATGAACCGGGTCCGTTAGGGGTTTTCCAGTTCGCTCCAGGTTCGATGCGCCACCACTGCGTGATGTCGTTCGGATTATAAATCTCCGAATCCGGTGGAACAAAGACGATGGATCCATACGTCTCAGTAGCTTTAGAGGCTTCTTTGATCCGCTCGATGGAGTCGAGAATGCCCTCCTTGTCTCGCCCGGTCGCACCCTCGGCAAGCTTTTCCAATTCTCGAATACTCTCCTCCGCCATTTTCTGCATCTCGGCAATCGTCTCTTCCGGCAGCGGTCTTTCTGCAAAGGTAACGTAGCCGGTCGCGTCAACAAACTCTGCAAACTGCTGGTTGGTGACCGGTTTCTCATCGATCCAAAAACTATCTACAGTCACCTCATGGACTGGGTATGCCGATTGGTGGGATTGTGAGCCCCCATCCATTAGGCCAGAGTCTCCGCCCATCCTGAACGTTCCTCCTGGGATCAGAACCATTCCTTCCGGAGAGGTCCCGTTGTTTTCCCGGCTTGATTCGGATGCGAGGAGAGGAAAGCCGAGAGGGGTTAAGAGAAATGCGACAGGAAGGATCGCGAGGGTCTTCATAGGGCAATAATGAGGCCACCAGTGGAAAATATGCAACTAAGACCAACTCGTGAGGGAAGGCGTGCAATTAGGGCCACGGGGTAATACGGAAACCACACCACTCCAACGGAGCGGCCTTGAGTCCGCATCAATGCGATTAGCCAGATACCCAGCACTTTTAATTACAGCCGGAGGGAAGGGAAGGGGAATAAAGTTGGCCTACGGAGGAAAAATCCTTGTTGGCGGGGAACATCAGAGATCTGCTGATAAGGTAGTGTTCATTTGACACCAAGAGTCGGCCCATTAGGGGTTGAGCCGGAGAAAAACCAAAAAAAGCGGAAATCGTCTATTTTTTTCTGTTCTTCGGCAAAAAAAATCCTCAATCTCGTCGTTTTTCTTCACGCAAACCCGCCGAATCATGCCACGAATCCTAGGAGTTGATATACCCGGAAATAAGAAGCTTTCCTACGCGCTTCGCTATGTTTACGGGATCGGTCCCGCCCGAGCTGAATTAGTCGTTTCGGAGTCTGGATTGGACCCGAATATGCGGGCTCATGAGCTTTCTGAGGAGCAGTTGAACCAACTCGCTTCGATCGTTTCTGAAAAACAGTATATCGTAGAAGGAGATCTCAGGCGCGAAATCGCTGGAAACATAAAGCGGCTCCAGGCGATTCGGTCCAACCGTGGAATTCGTCATCAGCGTGGATTGCCAGTTCGTGGCCAACGAACCAGCACAAATGCACGAACTCGCAAGGGCGGGCCCAAGACTGTGGGCGTCGTGCGCAAAAAGTAGGACAGGTAAGGACTTTAAATAATGAGCGAAGAGCAGAGTAAGGAAGAGGTCGAAGAGGTCTCCCAAGCACCTGAGGGTGCTGACGAGAAGGCGGAAAAGAAAGAGGAAACCGCTGCTGATTTGTTGAAGAGTGATCTGGGTGACCTGAAGATTCGGAAAGCGAAGGGCAGCAAGAACATTACGGTTGGTGTGTGTAATGTCTTGGCCACTTTCAACAACACCAAAGTAACGTTCGCAGACTCGAAAGGAAACGTGATTTCCTGGGCGAGCGCTGGTAAGTGCAACTTCCGCGGCTCTCGCAAATCGACTGCCTATGCCTCTCAGGTCGTCACTCAGACTGCGGGTCGAGTTGCAATGTCGCATGGTTTGAAAGAGGTCGTCGTCAAGCTAAAGGGCCCGGGAATGGGACGTGACTCTGCAGTGCGGGCCTTACAAGCTCTCGGCCTCATCGTTACCGAAATTATCGACGTGACCCCCGTTCCGCACAACGGTTGCCGTGCCCCCAAGCGTCGCCGCGTTTAGTCAATAACCTACTTTTAGTTTACACCGATGGCTCGTTACACTGGACCCGCGACTCGTATCAACCGCCGTTTTGGTCAGGCTCTTTTCCCGTCCAACCGCGCGTTTGAGAACAAACCTTATCCTCCCGGACAACACGGACCCCGCTTGCGCCGCAAAAAGAGTGAGTATGCGCTGGGTTTGGACGAGAAACAGAAGCTCAGATTTCTCTTTGGTCTTACCGAGAAGCAGTTTCGGATTACCTTTGCGAAAGCGAAACGCAGGAGAGGGGTTACTGGTGAGATCTTCCTTCAGCTTTTAGAGACTCGGCTCGACAGCGTGGTTTACACGATGGCCCTCGCTCGGACCCGCCGAGCGGCCCGTCAGTTCGTGAATCATGGGCACGTTTTGGTAAACGGTAAGAAAGTTGATATTCCGAGCTACCAGGTTGCACCAGGAGACAAGATCTCCGTTCGCGAAGCCACTTCATCCCGTGCGTTAGCGACCCAAAACCTCGCGGACAACCAGTTCCGTGCGGTCCCGCAGTGGCTTTCGGTAAATGCCGACGCCCTTGAAGCGACAGTAAACCGCGTTCCCAACCGCGATGAGATGGAACACAGCATCAACGAGCAACTGATCGTTGAGTTCTACAGTCGATAATCCAATTTTTCCGATCCCGCTAAAGGTAAAACCCAGAAAGAAACCATGCCCAGAAGACTTGCCAAATTTGAACTGCCAAAGCGTCTTTCCAAGGTCGAAGAGTCGGCAACCGACACCTACACCATGTTTGTCGCTGAACCTTTTGAAACCGGTTACGGACACACGATTGGAAACTCCCTTCGTCGCGTGTTGTTGAGCTCGATCGAAGGTGGAGCGATCTCGTCGGTAAAGATCGACGGGGTGCAGCACGAGTTTCAGACTATCGATGGCGTCGTTGAGGACGTTACCGATATTGTCTTGAACCTGAAGCGAATCCTGATCGTCTCACACTCGAAAGAGCCGGTATACCTGACCATCAGCGCCGATCGGGAAGGACCGGTAACGGCAGCTGACATTCAAGAAGATGCTAACATCGAGATCCTGAACCCCGATCAAGTCATTTGCACCCTCGATACGAAAAAGGCGTTTCGGGCTGAAATCGAAGTCAAGGTAGGACGGGGCTATTGCACAGGAGAAGAAAACAAAAAGGAAGACCAGCCGATTGGAGTCATCCCAATTGATTCTCTATTCAGTCCGGTCAAGCTCGTAAAGTACACGGTCGAAAATACCCGTGTCGGCCAAATGACGGATTACGATAAGCTGATTTTGGAAATCACTACCGACGGCCGCGTCTCACCGGACGATGCACTCAAGCAAACCGCCGCAATTCTGCGCCACCATCTCGACGTTTTTGACGAGGTGACCGAAGAAGAAATTGAGTTCGAGAACGAGGCAAGCGAGGTCAGCGAGGAACAAAACCGTCTTCGCAAGCTTCTCAACATGAGCGTGAACGAGATCGAGCTGTCCGTCCGTGCCGCAAACTGTCTCAACAATGCGAACATCACCACCGTTGGTGAGCTTTCGATGAAAAATGAGCAGGAAATGCTCAAGTACAGGAATTTCGGGAAAAAGTCTTTGAACGAGATCAAGGCGAAGTTGGAACAACTTGGCTTGTCACTCGGGATGAAAATCGACGAAAGACTTCTCGACAAAAAGAAGGACTGATTGCGGAAACCAAACCGTTTTCGAAGGAGACCATCCCATGCGCCATTTAAAGCACCGCCATAAATTAGGAGTGAAGACCGCCCATCGAGGCGCTTTACTCGCCAATATGACTGCGAGTCTGATTCTCCATAAGAAGATCCAGACGACCTTGGCGAAGGCCAAAGCTCTTCGCCCTTTCGCCGAGCAGGTGATTACGTTGGCAAAGAAGGCTCACGCAGCAGATTCGGCTGAGAAAAAGCTCCATTACCGCCGTCAGGCTGTTTCGAAGGTAAGGGATCAAGAAGCGGTTGCCCTTCTTTTCTCGGAAAGGGTCGAAGAGTTTCTCAATCGTTCGGGAGGCTATACCCGGATCTACAAGTTGGTTCCCCGACAAGGCGATGCTGCAGATCTTGCAATCATTGAGCTGATCGATGCTGATGATGAAGGCTACACTAAGCCGAAGAAGGGGCGTAAACGGTCGAGGAAAAGTGCTGCAGCCAAAGCAGAAGCGGTAGAGGAAGTTGTTGAAGAGTCAGAGGAAATTGAAGACGAAGAGACCGTAGAGGTCGAAGAGGCGGCGGAAGAGCCCTCTTCTGAAGAGGTTTCCGAAGAGTCGGATAACGAAAAGAAGTAGTCTTTACGCCCTGGATTTTTACCGGTAGGGAACCTCCGAGATATGTTCGATGTTCCTCTACCGGTTTTTTTCGCTGCTTTTGTATCGGTAGGGCTTGTTCTGATATTTGGACTATGGATTTACTATGACCGGCTCGGGGTGCGTCGGCATGATCGACTGAATCAAACCGTTTTCCAGTGCGTTCGTTGCGGGAAGCTTTACGGGGTTCACGGTGAGGTGAAGCAGGCAGAGTGTCCCCAATGCGGTCTTAAGAATATCCCGCTACGATTTTGATCGGCCGACTGGATGCTCTCCTTTCTTGAACATCTTGATTCGATCTGGGGGCCTCTCCGGCTTTTCGGGTTTATCACAGTGCGAGCGGTTCTCGCTGGCCTATTCTCGTTTCTTTTCGCCCTGATCTTCGGGCCTCGGATCATCGAGTTTCTCAAGCGTTTAAAGATGAGAGAGGTGGGAAGGAGTGAGGAGGAAGTGGGTCATCTTGCCGTCTTGCACCAGGGGAAACAGGACACTCCGACCATGGGCGGCCTAATTCTCTTCGGATCGATTTCGCTCTCTCTCTTCCTTTTCGCGGTTCCTAACGTCTACGTCGTTGTGGCATGGATTGTTTACGCCGGACTCACTGCTATCGGTTTCGGTGACGATTACCGTAAAGTCATTCAAAAGAACGCGGATGGAATCAGCGGGCGACTGAAACTGCTTGGCCAGGCGATCCTTGTCGCGGTAGTCCTTTCCATTCTTCTCCTCCATCCTGAGACCAGTGAAACAGTTCGCCAACTGTGGATTCCATTTTACAAGGATATTGCGGTGGAGTCTTTGCCGCTCTGGGTCCTGTTTCCGTTTTTGTTTCTGGTTTTGGCGGGTTCCAGTAACGCGATCAATTTAACGGATGGGATCGATGGCCTCGCGATTGGATGCACGGTCACATCGGCTCTCGCGTTTGGGATAATGGCCTACTGCGCGGGTAACGTGATCATTGCCGACTACCTCTTGATTAGCTATCTACCGGGAACGGAGGAGCTTGCGGTGGTCTGTGCGGCCCTTCTCGGGGCGAGCCTCGGATTCCTCTGGTTCAATGCGAATCCAGCGGAGGTGTTTATGGGAGATACGGGTTCACTTGCGCTTGGCGGTCTGATCGGGACGGTAGCATTTCTCATCCACCAACCGCTCACCCTGATTATCGTGGGGGGTATTTTTGTCTTCGAGGCCGGGTCAGTAATTTTGCAGGTTGGATCTTACAAGACGCGGCGGAAGAGAATTTTTTTGATGGCACCGATTCACCATCACTTTGAGCTCAAGGGTTGGGCAGAGAACAAGATTGTGATCAGGTTCTGGATTGTTTCCTTACTCTGCGCAATTGCTGGATTGGCATCGCTGCGGTTGCGGTAGCTATCTGTTCAAGTGATGGATTGGGCGGGCCGCGAAGTTCCGGTTTTGGGAGCCGGCATGAGTGGTAAAGCCGCCGCAGCCTTGTTGAGAAGCCAGAATGCACGTCCGATTCTTTTCGACGAGAAAGGACGGGAAGGCGCGCACCTTACGTTTGATCCGAAAGCAAAGGAGTGGCAATGGGGAGTCGTTAGTCCTGGTTTTCATCCAGACCATTCTTGGAGGAAAGCTGCGAGGGAAAGTGGAGTTGAATTGATTGCGGAGATTCAACTGGCGGCTTCTTTCTGGCCCGGAAAGCTGATCTGCATCACCGGGACTAATGGTAAAACGACGCTCACCCAGCTTTTGGAGAGCGCGCTTTTGGCAAACGGCGAACGGGCGCTTGCCTGTGGGAATATTGGGACCCCCCTGAGCTCCATCGTAGAGGAGGGAAGGAACGAGGACTGGGCAGTTTGTGAAACCAGTTCGTTTCAACTTCACGATTGGGTAGATCCACATCCAGACTTCGCTTTCTGGACAAATTTTGCGGAGGACCACCTCGATTGGCACTCCTCTCTCGCCGGTTACTTCAAAGCAAAATGGAAGCTGGTGGAAAACGCTCCGGTTGTCTACGCACCTGCTTCGTTGCAAGAGACGGCGTATGCATTCGGTGTTGTGCTTCCCAAGGATATCCGATGGGTCTCCGGATCACCGTCGAATGGCGGGGGAGGCCAGTTCGCCCGCCATCCGTTTTCCCAATTGTATGGTCTTGCTGAAGCGTTTTGGTTGGATACCGGCCGTGACTTAGCTGTCCTTAGGGCAGCTTCGGACTCATTCTCGCCTTCCGCCCATCGCCAAGAGGACTTGGGAGTGATTGACGGCGTTCGTTTTATCAATGACTCGAAGGCAACGAACTTCCACGCGGTGCTCGCATCCTGTGAAGAGGCCGATCCTCCGATCTATTGGATAGGAGGTGGTCTTTCGAAGGGCGGAGATCTTGAGCGGTTCTCCGGCGACCTAGCGAAACGATGTGAATCGGGCTACGTTTTCGGAAGTATCGGGCCAGAACTTGGGCAAAAGTTGGAGGATGCCGGCCTTCCGGTCTACGTCACCGGGACCTTGGAAAATGCTTTTTCCTCAGCGCTGGAGGACTCACGTGGCGGAGGAACTATTTTACTGAGTCCAGGATTCGCGAGCTTCGATCAGTTTGCCGGATATTCGGAACGGGGAGACAAATTCCGGGAGTTAGTTGATGGCCTGAGGACTGGATCTCAGTCCTGAGATTTTATACCCTCCACTATTGGTTGTCAGAGGGTTGATGACCGGAAAAAACAAAAATTAACGTTTGCTCCTTACGACTTAAAATGGAGAGTCTTATCACGTAGGTGTAATGAAGTCTTTGAAAGTTTTCAGTCTCGTCGCCTTTGGCCACTTCCTTCTGGTCGGAGCGTTTCTTCTTCAACCGGGGTGTCAGGCAATTGATCGGCAATGGGAAGAGCATCGTCGGGAGAAGCAGAGCGTCCAGGTTCCACGTGAAGTGCTTGCGCAGGAGCAGGGTCTGCCTGTCGATTCGCCTGATGTCGACCTAAACTACAGTCCGGGTTATATTGGAGATCCGAACCGCGCCCGGGCTCAGCCGACCCGTCCAGCAGGAGCACCTCCCACAGAAGAAGTGGTTTCCTTCGGTCCGGAACCATCAGAGCCTCTCTTTAATCCCGATTTGAACGCTGGATTTGCGCCTGTTGAACCTGCGCCATTCTCCGGATACGTCCCTTACACTGTCCAAAGCGGCGACACCCTCTGGGGTCTTTCCAAAGAATACAACGTTCCTTTTGCTACCCTTTTGGAAGCCAACGGTATGGATCGTAATAGCCAGCTGAGATTGGGTCAGGAAATTCTGGTGCCTTCCGGCTACGGTGACTTGCCCGCTCAACCGGCTGAAGAGACTCCTCCTTCAATCGATGGGACCTCTATCTATGAGGTGCGCCGAGGGGACACGCTATCCGAGATTGCGGTTCGTGCGGGTACTTCGGTCTCCCGAATCAAGGCGCTCAACAATATGACCGGCGACCGGATTCGTATTGGTCAAAAGCTGATCGTCCCCGGAGAGATCATTGTCGATGACGAGCCTACACCAATAACCGCAGAGGACATTGACTTGTCCGAATACTCTGCCGTTCATGAAGTATTGCCTGGCCAAACCCTTTCGGGAATTGCGAATCAATATGGTATGACGGTTGATGAAATTCTCGCGGCCAATGGAATCAGTAATCCAAGGAGTCTCAGGGCCGGTTCGCAGATAAAGGTAAAGCCAGCGGCCTTGGGGTCTAAGAGTTTTGCTACTGGCCCTGTCATTGTCCCCTCCGATCAGACGGTCGTTCCTATTCCAGAGCCCGTTCGATCCGTGGAAACAATCAATGCTCCTGAGGACGCTGCTCAAACCGCTCCTGAGATCATTCCTGCTTCCGGGGCGAATCTCGTTGAGCCGGAGACGGTTACCGACGAAGAAGGCTTCGGTGAAGAGATCTTTGCCGACTTTGACGATGTGGAGGAAGTGCCGGTTGAACGGTCCGAATCCGAGGAAGACTGATTGGATTCCGAGTCGGGTTTTCCAGATGTGGCAGATTGCGGTTTCGTAGGTTTTTTTAAAGCGCCTTCGGTCGCCTTAGCTGCCATTGCCACTTGGTGGGCAATCCTTTGAGCAGTAGCTGGCAGAACATCGGGAGATTTCCAATCCGGGGGTGGTTGCTTATCCTCTGTGTCCTCGCACTTACTTCGGTCGGGCTTACCGTGCTTTTCAGCGCAGGAGGATCCTCCGACCGTTTCCTTGGGACCTATTTTGCGAGACAGCTGGTTTGGTTTTTTCTGGCGATTATTGCGGGCGGGACGGCATTTTTTTGCGGCGTATCACGATTGCGGAGGCTGGTCCTCCCGGGTGTAGTTGCTTCAATCGTTCTTTTGGTTGTGGTCTTGGTTCCCGGAATTGGAATTGAGGTGAATGCTGCCCGACGGTGGATTGACTTGGGTCCGATGCGACTCCAGTCCTCGGAATTTGCCAAGATTGGCTTCCTTTGTCTGCTGGCTTGGTATGTGGCGAGAAATGGGCGCCAAATGGACCATTTTCTACCCGGTTTTCTTGTCCCTGCAGCCCTCGTGGCACCGTTTGCTGTCCTTCTGATTCTCGAACCTGATTTGGGAACAACGGTTCTCTACATGGCTGTTGCGGGTGCAATCCTTCTTGCTGCGGGGACTCCGTTTGGAGGGCTTTTGCTTGCTGGTTGTGCTTCGGTGGTGGGATTTACCATTTTGGTCCTGCGAGATCCGGAACGGCTGGAGCGCGTAACTTCGTTCCTCGATCCTGAAGGCCATCGAACCGACGGTGGCTATCAGCTGTGGCAGGGCATTCTTGGCTTTAGCGTAGGCGGGATGGATGGTGCTGGCCCTGGCCGTGGTCGCCAGCATCTGAGTTTTCTTCCGGAGGCGCATACGGATTTCATTTTTGCAGTTGTGGGTGAGGAGCTTGGGTTCTTCGCCACAGGAGGGGTGGTTTTGCTTTTCGTTCTCTTCACGGTTCTTGCGCTCTCCCAGATCCGAAAGGCCCCGGACTTGTTTCAATTCACTTTTGTTTTCGGAGCCCTCCTTTTCGTGATAGGTCAGGCCACGATCAACATGGGTGTGGTGACGGGTCTACTGCCCACAAAGGGTATGTCTCTTCCTTTTCTAAGCTACGGGGGATCCAACCTAGTTGTGATGGGAATAATTACAGGGTTTATATTAAGTACTTTTCGTGACTGGGAGGGACCCGTTATTCGACGTCCGGTGGAAATAGAGTAAAAATGGCCCGCACCTTTCTGATCGCCTGTGGTGGAACGGGAGGACACCTCGCTCCGGGAGTTGCCGTTGCCGAGGAACTAGTCAGCCGCGGCCATCATTGCGGACTTGTCATCAGCAGAAAGCAGGTGGATTCGCGATTGATTCGAAAGCATGAGACGCTCCGTTTTTTTCGGAGTGATGGAGTCGCGTTCGGAAAAAAGCCCCGTGAGATCGTTCGATTTTGTATAGGACTCGTTCGATCCCTGAGGCAGGGTCTTGCTTTCGTTAGAAATGAGAAACCAGACCTCGTGTTGGCTTTTGGCGGGTTTCTCTCGGTTGGAGTGGTTTTTGCGGCCCGCCTTAGGGGAATACCAGTCGTCTTGCATGAGGCTAATCGAGTGCCGGGGCGGGCGATTCGCTTTCTGAAACGTTTTGCCTGTCGTATCTACCTTCCGCCCAAAGTGTCTCTACCCGGGTATCCAGAAGAAAAGGTTCGCGACTTTGGATATCCCCTCCGAAAGGGTTTCGGCGTTCTCGATAAGGCGTTGGCCCGAGAAGAAATGGGTTTGGAAAAAAGGGGTCTACTTGTAACGGTTTTTGGGGGCAGCCAGGGAGCTAGCTCTCTAAACGAATGGGTAGACGAAAAGGGTTCGGCACTATTAGGCGAGGGCGTGAACATTCTTTGCATCCGTGGGCTGTCCAAGGGGCGGGATGAATCGCCGACGATAACGGCGGTCGACGGAGAGACGTACAGGGTCTTGAATATCGATTTTTGTGATCAAATGCCGCAGGCGCTTTCGGCATCTGACCTCGTGATATCCCGGGCTGGAGCAGGTTCTATCGCTGAATTGACTCGGTGTAAGGTTCCCTCAGTTCTGGTTCCGTTTCCTTCTGCCGCGGACGATCACCAGCTATTCAATGCGCGCTATTTCTCCGAAGAAGGAGGTTGTCTTGTTCTTGTACAGGAGGAAATCGATCAATTGGAGAAGGTGGTCCTAAGTCTCCTGAGGGATGAGGCCAGACTCGAGGAGATACGCATTCAGCTGGCGCGGTTGGAGACCTTGAATCGGCAGAAGGAACTCATTGATGATCTTGAGTCTCTGGCCGAAGGACAAAGAAGCCTTGAAGAACATTCATGAGTCTCTCTGGTCAGTCTCTCTTCTTCGTCGGCATTGGTGGCATGGGAATGCTTCCCCTTGCTTTGTTTGCTAGGGCAGGCGGAGCTCGGGTATCCGGTTTTGATGACAATCTTACGCCTAGAGGGGAGCATCTTTTGGAGGACGCTGGGGTCGAGATCAGTGAACTCTTTGCGATTCCCGACGGACTGGACCGAATTGTGGTTTCAAGCGCAATACTCCCAGGGCATTGGTTGTACAGAGAGCTGGAGTCCAAAGGGCTTGATATTCCAGTGATCCGAAGAGGGGAGCTTCTAGCTGAACTTGCCAGAGATTATCGATTGATGGCTGTTGCAGGAAGTCATGGTAAAACAACTACAAGTGCCCTATTGGCATTTCTTGCTGAGCGGGAAGGGTGGTCGGCAGACTATGTTGTAGGCGGTCTTCCCGAGGGTGCCTTGACGCCTTCCCGTAACGGGGGAAGGGAGTGGCTGATCGCAGAGATCGATGAAAGCGACGGAACGATTGAGAGTTTTTCGCCGGAGGTGACTCTCTTTCTGAATTTTGACTGGGACCACACGGATCGATATAAGGATCGAGGCCAAATGAGAGCAGCTTGGAAACGTTTGGCTGAACGTTCGACTGGTTCGTTGATTCTACCGGACCTGACCTCTCTCGATGATGATGAGAAAGACTGGATTTCAGATTGGGATTTTGACGGAGATCGAGTCTACTTTCCCAATCAGGGCAATTTTCTCAAAAGAAACGTTTCGGCAGCGGAGACGGCCTATCGAGTAGCCTCTGGTCAGGATCTATCAGATTCGGCGCTGAACGGTTTTCCCGGAGTCTGGAGACGCCAGACTTTTCATCGAAAGGACCGTGAGTTTGCCGTTGTTGAGGACTATGCACACCATCCGCGCGAGGTGTCGGCTTTTCTCGCATGGTTGGACGCACAGGACTTGCCTCAGCCGCTTCGGGTCTTTTTTCAGCCGCACCGGTTTAGCCGGACAACTCGTTTTGTAGACGAGTTTGTCGAGGCACTTTCCGGTTTAACGGAAGTTTACCTGCATTCCATCTACGGCGCGGGCGAGACGCTGGATGTGGAGACGGATCCGCTCGCGCTGATTCGGTCTGGGCTTGAGCAGCGAGGTGTTCGTGTGGGTCACGCCCGTTTTCTGGATGACTTTCCAAAACGTGAGGGTACTTTTGCCTTTGTAGGCGCTGGTGACGCAAACGACTGGGCGCCTCTTCAGGCGGTGCTTAGCAATTCGAAGTCACGGACCGATGCATTGGTTGATCTGGGAAGGACTGTTCTTCGCAGCTCAGATATGACAAAGGATCAACCCTTGGCTCCCTACACCACGATGAGATTAGGGGGAAATGCCTCGATTCTGGCGCGTCCCGGTAGTGTAGCAGAGCTAGGGTGGTTATTGCGGACGGCCCGTCTTTTGGAGTTGCCTATCGTTTATCTGGGAAATGGCTCGAACATCCTTGTAACGGACGAAGGCTTCGAAGGGCTTGCAATTCACCTCGCTGGAAGTCCGTGGGAGAAGGTTGCTTACCACGAGGAGACCGGGGAAGTGGTCTTGGGAGCAGGGCTGGCCCTTCCCAGATTGGCTCGCTGGGCCGCTGGAGAGGGGTTGAGCGGATTCTCGTTTGGTGAAGGAATTCCGGGAACGGTCGGAGGAGCACTTCGGATGAATGCTGGCTCAATGGGTGGCTGGATTGGTGACCGGGTGGTTCGGGTGGATACTCTGGATAAAACAGGAAAGAGAATCAGCCTTTCCCGCAAATCTCTTGATTTCGGGTATCGGTCTTGCCCTCAGTTGGAGGGGCTCTGCATAATTCAGGCAGTTTTGAAACCCCTGGGAAGAGAGAGTCCGGAAGCTATCAGGAGTGAAATGAAAGATTATGCCTTGCGCCGTCGTTTGGCCCAGCCAGGTGGGCCGAGTGCAGGTTGTCTTTTCCGAAATCCCGACGGGGATTCTGCGGGTCGACTGATCGATCTTACAGGCCTTAAGGGCTTCTCCGTAGGTGGAGCGATGATCTCTGAGAAACATGCGAACTTCGCAACTCCCCAGGTTGATGCGAGTGCATTGGAAATGGTGGAATTGATGGCGGCCGTCCGGCAAAAGGTTTGGGAGGAGACTGGAGTTACGTTGGAACCAGAGGTAAAATTTGTCGGCCGGCATGGATTCATAGAGCCCCTTCCACCATTATCGATGAATCGGGAGGCTGGGCCATGAACAGAGAAATGCCCCAAATATTTGTTCTCTACGGTGGTGTTGGACCGGAACGAGAGGTTTCACTTAGGTCTGGGAAAAGTGTGCTAGATTGTCTTGGAAATCGGGAAGGGGTAGTTGGCATCGAGGTCACCGAAGCTTCTTTGCCTGACGGGATGAATCCGAAAAAGGGCGTAGTGTTTCCGGCACTTCACGGTGAATTTGGAGAAGACGGCAAGTTGCAGAAACTTCTGGAAGACGCGGATTTCGACTACGTTGGGTCTGACTCCGATTCGAGTTCTGTCTGTATGGATAAAGCACTCTCGAAAGCCCGTGCGGCTGAAATGGGCGTTCCGGGTGCAAAGGGGTTGGTTTTTTCGAAATCCGATATCCCCACTGCAAGAGAGATCGTTGAGAAGCTCGGACCTCGGGTGGTCATTAAGCCGGTGGATTCAGGTAGTAGTGCCTTCCTTTCCATCGTAAACGGGTTGGCCGAGTTGGAGGAATGTCTTTCAAGCCTCACCGAGCGCCGCTGGCTTTTCGAGACCTATATTGAGGGAAGAGAACTTTCGGTTGGAGTCCTCAATGGTTCCGCAATGGGAATTGTAGAAATCATTCCCGATGGAGGAGTATACGACTACACTCATAAGTATACCTCAGGAAAGACGGTTTATCGTGCGCCGGCGGTATTGTCCTCCTCAGAAGAATCCTCCATACGAAACTCCGCTGAGGCCGTCTTTACGGCCTGTGGGTGCCGTGACTTTGCAAGGGTCGACTTTCGGCTGGGTGAATCGGGACCGGTGTTTCTCGAGATCAATTCGTTACCGGGGCTTACCTCTGAAAGTCTTCTTCCAAAAAGTGCTTCCTGTCGCGGTCTTTCTTTCGAGGATCTTGTTTTAGAGATGGTGAGCCCAGCGTTGGATAGATTTCAACTTCGCGAGACATGAGTCGTCGCAGGCCTAGTTCTTCAGGCCCGGCCCGTGTCCGGTCTTGGAAAAGTATTCAGCAGAATGTGGCGCGGCCTCCCGCTGCCCGAAGAAGAGGCAAGGGAAAGACTTTTATTGTTTGGGCCGGGGCTGTCTGTTTCTCCGTAGCTTTAATTTTCTTGTCGTATTTGCTCCTATTCGAACCTGAGCGAATCCTCGGCTCTGGGCCTGAGTTCACGATCGAGCAGATCTCGTTCGAGACGGACGGGTCACTTAGCAAAGATTGGCTCCTTGATCGGCTGGATCTGGTTGAAGGGGCATCTCTATTGCAGACGGATATCTTTCGTCTGCGCGAACAGATCGAATCTCATCCGCAAGTCCAAAGTTGTGTCGTTCGACGAAAGTTCCCGGAAACCCTTCAAGTTCGAATTGTCGAACATCGTCCGGTTTTGAGGCTTCGTGTTCAGGGAGAGGGAAATACCGCTGAGACAGTTTTTGTCGCCCGTGATGGGACCATTTTTCCAGGAATCGGGCGTGAGGCCCGTGAGGTTCGGCGAATGCCCTTTGTCACAGGAACCAGTCTGGTGGAGACTCCTCGTGGTTATGCTCCGGTCCCCGGCTTTCGGCGTGTTGCCGATCTCGTGGAGCTCGCGCAGACCTCTTTCCCGGATCTATTCGGATCATGGAGAATCGTTGATCTTTCACTGTACGACGCGGACCCTGCAGCTTCTTTTTCCGCAATCCGTGTGCGAGCGACGAATGTAAGCGAAATTCTTTTTGGAACTGATGAATTCTCTGAACAATTGCTGAGGCTCCAGGATATCATTACCCTGACTCGGGACCAGGGATACGACAAGCTAAGCAGAGTGGATCTTCGCTTCGATGAGTCTGTGCCGGTTTTCGATAGTTGGGGTGGAAACCGAGGATCATGATCAACGGGATCGAGCGCTCGGGACTCTTTGCAGTCGAATCCGCCGTGGACAAAAGAGGTCCTCTCTGTAAGAAATCGCGGTAAATGTCAGGAAGGGTTGTTGCAGCGATCGAAATTGGCAGCGAGGAGGTCAAAGTTCTTGTTGGCGAGATCTTTGACGATGAGAGCCTGAACATTATCGGGCGTAGTCAGGTCGAATCAAGTGGAGTCACTAAAGGTCGGGTTGTTAATTTTCGAGAGGCAAGTGATCGGGTGGGTGAAGCATTGGATCTGGCCGAGCAGAGTGCCGGGGCCAATATTGAAAGTGCCTACCTCGCTGTTGCCGGACCCCATCTTGAAGGTCTTTCTCATCCTGCCACCACTCGCGTTCGCAGCCCGGATAATCGGGTCGCCGTCTCGGATGTAGATCGGGTCAATGCGGAGGCAAAGGGAAAAGAGATTTCGGCAGATCGTTTGTTCATACACTTCATCCGGAACCATTATTTGCTGGACGGCAGGTTGATTGAGAACCCAGTCGGTTTCGAAGGGGAGGAACTGGGAGTGACGTATTGGCTTCTCCATGGTGACGCGCAAGCTGTCGCGGAGCATATCCACGTGGTAAACAGTCAAAACATCAAAGTGGAAGATGTGATCGTAGCCAGTGTAGCATCTGCCTGCATGGTCGCGACTGAGGAAGAGAAGAAAGCGGGTTGTTTGGTTGTCGATCTCGGCCGTGGAACAACCGATTATGCGTTTTACCGTAAGGGCTGTATTGTCAGGACAGGTTCGATTCCAGTGGGTGGAGAACATCTAACGAACGATCTGTCGGTGGGGCTACGGATTGTTCGTGATGGTGCTGAAGACCTTAAGATCAAGCACGGATCCGCGACCGTTTTACCGGAAGACAAGGGGAGGACCCACCATCTCTATGGAGATTTGAAGATCGGCGACAAGTCGTTGTACGCGTCTTCCATCAATCGCATTCTGGAGGTGAGGATGGAGGAGCTCTTTGAACTGATTCGATCGGAGTGCGGGCAGTCGGAGTTAAAGTCCGGGGCCGTTAGGTCATTATTGACGGGAGGAGGAGCGAGGCTTCAGCGTTGTAGTTCTCTTGCCGAACGGGTGTTTGGCTTCCCGTCTCGCGTCGCCGAGAATCCTGAATGGGTTGCCGATGAGCTGCGGGGAGTCGAATTCAGCACGGTGTTGGGGGTCCTGCACTACGCGCTTGAGGGGCAGACCGATCGGATGGGCTACCAGAGTAGGCAAAAGTCCACTGGCGTCGTGAAGAAGTTTTCACGATTGTTTCGCTGAGTCACTTTGATGCACGAAGGGAATAGAGAGGACAAACACACCCGCGCCTGTGTCGTCGGAATTGGAGGAGGGGGTCTTCGCGTAGTGGACCGTTTTCGACTTGAGAAACCAGATGGCGTAGACGTTTTTGGCTTCGATACCGATGTCCGCGATCTTGAAAGGTATATAGACTTAGAAACCTACCGATTGGGTCGTGCCCTCATGAGAGGATTGGGTTGTGGTGGCGATGAGGAAATGGGCCGGCTGGCTGCAGACAGTGACCGAAACCAGATATCAGATATCCTTCACGGTTATGGACTGATCGTCCTGGTTGGATGTCTGGGACGAGGGTTCGCTTCCGGGGCATTACCGGCAGTTGCCAGCATGGCCGGGGAAACAGGAACACCGACGGTTTCAATCGTTTCCACCCCTTTTGAATTTGAAGGAAAGAGGCCGTCTCAAGTTGCTAAGAACGCCTTGTCCGAGGTTCGGCGAGGTTCGGACTGCGTCGTTGTTTTGCCCAATGACCTCCTTTTTCAGGAGACGAATGAGTCGGATCGGGCAGACCAGCTCTTCGAGGTTTCCGATAGCTGGGTTGGTCGAGCCGTTTTTGGGTTGTTGGGTCCGATGTTTCGGCCAGGAACGATGTCTGTCGATCTGGCTACCTTCCGTTCGGCTTTGAAAGGGGATGTCAACCGGATGCACTTCTCTACCTGTCGGGTATCGTATTCTGCAGGGTTGGATGCTCTCAAGAAATCGCTCTTTGAGTGCCCGTTTCGCTCAGCTGGGATCGATCGGGTGAAGGCGGATCGATTGTTGGTGAGTGTCGGAACCGGAGGTGGTCTATCAGTTGCAGACTTTTCGGAAATTGCTGATGCGGTCACGAGTCTGTTCAGTTCACGGGAGGAGGCAGTGGTCGGGTTGTGGGAGGAGGAATCGCTTGGAGACTCTATTGAAGTGAGCGTTTTTGCCCGAACTTACCTTTCGGAAACACCGATTCCAGAACGCCGGTTTGAGAAAGTGATGGTTCACCCTTCCAAGTTGGACAAGAAAAAGAAGGCCTCCAAGGAGAAGCTGCAGACGGAGTTCGACAGTCTTCTTGAGCACAACGAACGGGGCCTGTTTGGCCGCCTCGACGTGGAAGACTACAACGGCGTTGATCTCGATAAGCCGACGTTCTTACGCAAGGGGATCAAAATCCCGATGCCGAAGAATTGAAGTGAGTGTCCTCCTCCTCCCGTAGGAAGAGGCTTTATGCCTCGACGAGTATTCGACAAACAACCCGAGGCTTCGAGGGGTAATACCACTTCGAAAAAATTCTGGCGTATTTGGTGCAGGCATGAATCGAAGCAGCGCGAGGCGCAGGCCTTGGGAGCGTATCGAGATACGACCCAAGGCCTGTAACGCTGCGAACTTCGATCCACGCCGCATCTCTGTGAGACGGGCGCAGGAGCCGATGGAGCAGCGTTGCCCCGCGCGGCACGGGTCTCGACCCGCCTCCGCGCAGGTCGCCTTGCTCCATCGGCTCCTGCATCCCGCCAAAACGCCAGAATTTTTTCGAAGTGGTATAAACCCTCTCCGACAATCTGTTTCCTACTCGCCGAGCTGGAACCGGGAGAACCGACCGACGACTAGATTTTCGCCGAGCTTGGAGACGTTTTCGGTGAGGACGTCACGAATCGATTGATCCGGATTCTTAACGAACGGCTGCTCGAGCAGACAAATTGTTGAGAAGTATTTGTCGAGCTTTCCCTCGACAATCTTTTGAATCGCTTGAGGAGGTTTGCCTTCTGCTTGTCCGGCTGCGATCTCGCGCTCCTTCTCGACAACCTCTTCGGGTACATCCTCACGGCTCACGTAAAGCGGGGAAGCCGCTGCAATGTGCATAGCGATGTCTTTGGTCAAAGCTTTGAAGTCGTCGTTCTTCGCGACGAAATCGGTCTCACATTTAAGTTCTACCAACACACCCACTTTGCCACCAAGGTGGATGTAGGACTCGATTACGCCTTCGCTGGCATCTCTTCCGGCTTTTTTCGCAGCAGTTGCGACACCTTTCTTACGGAGAATCGCTACAGCCTCTTCGGCATCCCCGTCGGATTCCACGAGGGCTTTTTTGCAGTCCATAAGACCGGCTCCAGTTTGCGCGCGGAGATCGGCAACGAGTTTAGCGCTTATTTGGCTCATTTAGTATGGGAAATGGGAGTTTCATTTGGCTTCCGCAGCGTCTTCTTCTTCGGGAGTAAAACCTTTGGGCAAGGTTACTTCTCCTTCGCTTTCTACCTCGGAAAATGTATTTCGCGTGATCATCGGTCCAGAGGCCTTCGGCATTGCGACCGCTTCGCGGCTTTCCAGCCCGTTTTGGATCGCTTCGATGATCGCTTCTACGACGATTCGAATCGACTTGGCTGCATCGTCGTTACCTGGGATTGGGAAATCAACCAGGGATGGGTCCGAGTTTGTGTCGACAAGGCCAATGACCGGGATACCCAGGCGCTGAGCCTCTTCGACTGCAATCTCTTCGTTCTTAACGTCGACGACAAAGAGCGCTGAGGGAATCTCTTCGATATCGAGGATTCCCTCGAAGTTACGGTTCATCCGAATCATCTGACGACGAATGGCCGCGCCTTCCTTTTTGGGGAGATCGTTCAGAGAGCCGTCCTTTTCCATGGAGAGGAACCGGCGGTACTTTTGAAGGCTACTTTTGATGGTAGCAAAATTGGTCAGGGTGCCACCCATCCAGCGATTGACACAGAAAGGCATGCGGGTTTCCGAAGCAGCCTCGCGGATAATTTCCTGCGCTTGCCGTTTTGTGCCAACGAAGAGCACATTTTTGCCGCTCTTGACCGTCGCGGTCAGAAATTCAGAGGCGAGCTCCAGTTGGGCAAAGGTCTTCTCGAGATCAATGATCGAGATGCCGTTCCGATGATCAAACAGGAATGGTTTGAAGTTCGGATTCCAGCGACGGACTTGGTGGCCGAAGTGTACCCCGGCATCAAGGAGGTCTTTTGGTGTGATATTCATGGTTCAAAGCCCTTCTACGAGAGGGGAGAAACTGAGTTTCTTACAGTGTTGAGTGAGTGTTTTAGATGAGGAAAACCGATGAAAGTAGACTGCTGGTGAGCAAGTTCAAGGAAAAAGGAGAAGGGGTTCGTTTTCTGGGTGCAATTGGAGCCACGGGGTATTATGGAAACCAAACCACTCCAACGGAGCGGACTGAAGTCCGCGCTCCTCTAGACCACCACAATGGAGCGCGGACTTCAGTCCGCATCGGTGCGATTAGCCCGATACCCCGCGCTTGTAACTAGACCCGTCTTTCGGTGACAGCCTTTAATAGACGTGCAGCAGCTGGTCGGCTTTTGGCCTTCTATCCGCTCGTTCTTCGCGTTCTCTACCGCTCCAAAACCTTGCGGTGGACTCGATGAAGACTTGGCTTCCAGTAGGCGATCTTTTCCGCTTCGAGAAATCCTCCATAGGCAAGCCCGGGTGCTACAGCGGAGTTCCGGTCCAGGATGGTTCCAGGTTGCAGCACCACGTTGCATCCCGCCTCGGCTCCGTCGGCAAGAATAGCTCCGAACTTGCGTAGTCCGCTTTCCACCGATCCTTCGGGAGTCCGAGCGGTAACCGATTTCTGGTCAAACCTGAGGTTTGAAAGGATTGCTCCTGCGCCGAGATGGGCATGATGACCTAAAACGGAGTCTCCAATGTAGTTGTAATGAGGGGTCTGGACTTTGTCTAGGAGGAGACAGTTCTTGTATTCACAGGAATTGCCCAAGACACACTCGCGCCCGGCGATTACGTTTCCACGAACGAATACTCCTGGACGGAGTTCGCACCCATCTCCAATCCACGCAGGTCCCGTGATGGCTCCAAAAGGGGGCAGTTTTGCATTTCCTTCGAAGAATACCGGACCCTCTATATGAAACCCGGAGGGGATGTTCTCCGGAAGTCGGCTCTCTACACTTTTGAGAACCTCTTTGATTCTCGGTAGCCACTTCCAAGGTGCCTCGTCGAGTGGGAACCAGTCCGAAAAAGGATGATCCGGTAAGAGGTCGAACAGGTCGGAAGCTTTCATGGGGAAAATTTCTTTCATTTCCACTGAGTGTGCAACGGCCAAACGCGCTCAGGAATAGGTAGGTTTGTAGTCTGACTCTCATTTTTTGTAGCCTCGGAACTCTGTTCCGGGGGCCATAAAAGTGCTCACTCATCGGCTGTAATAATGGAGCTTGAAAATGGTGGCTCTCTTCTCTTCGGAAGATGCGGTCTTGCTGAAAGAGGTCCATGAACAAAGGATGAGTGAGAATGGAGCTTTCCAAGAAAGGGGATTGGTTTTCCGATCTGCGTGTTTTTGTTTACGGGACGCTGAAACCGGGCGGGCGTTATTGGCCCGCCTATTGTGAAGGGAAAGTGGCTACGGTCAGGGATGCTTCGGTCAATGGCCGACTCTACGAGCTTTCGGTGGGATACCCGGCTCTGACTCTTGGTGGTGACGAGCGGGTTGAGGGTTGCGTTCTCGAGTTTCTTCATGCGGATGGATTGCGGGGTCTGGACTTTCTCGAAGGTTTCAATCCCCTTCAGCCAAATGCTCCTGGAACGGAGTATACCCGCTGTCGAACGAAGGCCTTGATAGGAGGAGAAGAAGCCTCGGGAATCTGGACCTACGTAATGAGTGAAGAAAGAATTCAGCGAGCGGGCGGCCAATGGATCGTTTCGGGGAAGTGGCAGGAATGAATGCAACCGGAGAAAGTTCGGGGTCAGACTTCGATCAGGTCAGGGATTTCCTCTACTCACTTAGAAACCAAGGGTCAAAGTATGGTCTGGAGAGGATGGTGCGCTTTTCCGAACGTGCCGGGAATCCCCAGTCGCAGTTTCCAGCGATTCATGTTGCCGGAACCAACGGGAAAGGATCGGTCTGCGCGATGGTGGAAGCTGCTTTGCGGGCACAAGGTAGGTCGACGGGCCTTTATACCTCCCCTCATCTCGTCCATTTAGGCGAACGGATTCAGATCAATCGTCAGCCGATCCCTGAAACCGAGATTGTTGTACGGGTTGAAGAATTGAGAAAGATTGCTCTCAGAGAATTCAGATCGGAGGAGGACTCGCCCAGTTTTTTCGAATACATGACTCTCCTTGCCTTCTCTTATTTTGCACAAAAGGCGGTTGACTGTGCGGTGGTTGAGGTCGGTCTTGGGGGTCGATTGGATGCAACGAATATCGTGAGGCCCCTGGTCTCGGTGATTACTTCAATTGGTTTGGATCATACCGAAATCCTAGGAGATACTCTCGGGAAGATCGCTGCAGAAAAAGCGGGGATACTTAAAGAAGGTGTTCCCGTTGTGATTGGAGTTCTGCCGGAGGAGGCAGAAGAAGTCGTTCGGAAGCGGTCCTCCTTGGTAGGGTGTCCAGTCGTTTCGGTTCGGGAGAGGTTCACTGAAGAGGAATTGCCGCAGACTAGCCTTGCGGGTGCCTTTCAACGGTGGAATGCCGGGGTGGCTCATCTGGCCATGGAGCTGGCAGCCAATCCACTCTCTCTCGACCCGGCAGAGTTTGAGCATGCTTTTCTGCGGACGGATTGGCCCGGACGCTGGGAGACTCGGGTGATCGGTGGAAAGAGGGTTGTGTTCGATAGCACCCATAATCCCGAGGGAGCAGCAGTCCTCGAAGAGAATCTCCGGACGCTGATCGGCCCTGCTTCCGATTCTCTGGACGTGGTCGTTGGCTCTCTGGGTAAAGATCGCGCCGAAGCGGTGCTCAGAGTGGTGTCGCCCTTCGCAATGAGGATTCATATCGTCCGCCCCTCTCAGCCTCGGGCATTGAGTTTTGCAGAGATGAGGGAGTTGGTCCCGAGTGAGTTCAAAGGAGAAGTGCTCGATGCTTCGGTCGGAGAACTGTTCCCGGGAGGTTCGGAGATCCGGGTTCCTCAGGCAACGAATCCCGTTCTCGTCACCGGATCTCTCTACCTAATCGGTGAGATTTTCTCGCGAATCGATTCCCAAGCTTCCTCTTTAGACTTTGGGTTGCAGGATAAGATCTGATTCGAAAGTGCCGAATTTCCATGAATTGGCGGTCGAGTGAAATAGTTGATATGAATGCATTGAATCTTGATGAACTGAGAGAGCGTAACACCACCCGGGGTGATGAGTGGACTGGCCATCAAATGAGCCCGGAGCAGAAGCGGAATGACTTATACCAAATTCAAGAAGGATTGACAGTTATGGTGCAGCTCGGAATCGAAGCAGCGCAAGGCGCGGGGATCGGATGCGTATCTGGATACGCGCCGATCCTTGCAACGCCGCGAACTTCGTTTCCGGGCGCATCCCCATGGGACGGGCGTGGGATGAGCCTGAGCAGTGTTTGCCCGATTGGCACGGGTCGCAGACCCGCCTCCAAACGGGCCGCCTTGCTCAGACCCATCCCCCATCCCGCCATAACTATCAATCCTTCTTGAATTTGGTATTATTGTTTCGGACTACAGAGTTGGCAGGGGAGACGGGCGAAGTGTGCAACGAGGCAAAAAAGCTGAGACGTTTCATGAACGGGATGACAGGTGGCAAGGATCCTGAAACGGCTCGAGCCGCCCTTGCCGAGGAACTGGCAGATGTGATCATCTGTGCGGATCGGGTGGCCGAAGCGCTAGACATCGATCTGAGCGAGGCTGTGAGATCAAAATTCAATGCTACGAGCGAGAAATACGGGTTAAAGACAATGTTCACTCACCCAAGCGACTTCGAGGAGCAGGACTGATCGGACTCGTCTTCTTTCCCCTTTTGCCAACAAAGATTGTCGGGCTGGGTCTACGCTGTCAGGTCGCACCGTTTTGACCAGAATACTCTGCCCGTCGGATGACTTTTGTCATCCCAGTCTTGAGAATGAGTGAGTAGTTGGGTCCTCATCTGCTGAAGAAGATTTGCAGCTTCATCCTCTTGCGCGATGTTGTTGGTCTCTCCGCTATCATTCGACAAATCGAATAGCTGAGTGTCTCCCGAGGCATACTCGATGAGTTTGTGGCGTCCGTTGGAGACACCACGAATGCTGTCACCGTAAGCAAGGTAAAGGGATGACCGCGCAGAACGAGTGCTCTCTCGGATACTGCCAGCCAGACTATGACCTTCCACGGATTCGGGTATTTCTATGTCCGTGAGCTCGCAGAGGGTAGGGAATATATCCAAAAGGTAAGTTGGGTCACTACGTTGCTGGTCTTCGGGAATACCGGGACCAGCGAAAACCAAAGGAACCCGAACGCTGTGTTCATACAGGTTCTGTTTGCCCATCAACCCATGCTGACCAATTGCCAACCCATTGTCTCCGGCTAGAACGATAATCGTGTGATCGAGCTTGTCTTCCTCACGTAGAGTCTCGACTAGACGGCCAAACTCGTGATCGAGATGGGAAATGATGGCGTAGTATTCAGCGATATGCTTTTTGATTTCCTCCGGATCCCGCGGAAACGCGGCTAGCATTTCGTCTCTGACCTTCAACGCTCCGGTATCGATCGGGTGCTCGGAAAGGAAATTGTCCGGCAACTCGATCTTTGCTGGGTCATACATTTTTAAAAACTCTTCGGGCATCGTCCGGGGATCGTGAGGAGCCATCAGGGAAACGTACATCAAGAAGGGTGCAGAGGAATCTTGAGACTTCACGAAGCGCACGGAGGAATCGACGAACAGTTCTGTCGAGTGTTTTCCAGCGGAGATGTGATCGCACTCTCTCAGGGTGACCTCATTCGATTCGAATGGATCAACCACCAGTGGGCAGGTGCTGTCATATTTTCCCATAGGATCGAAATGGTACGCAGGGACATTCCAGTGGTCTGCCATCCCTCCAAAAAAGATCTCGTCTCCACTGGAGAAGCTTCGTGCATAGGAGCCTCGACCGTTGTGCCATTTACCCGTTCCAAAAGTGCTGTATCCTGCGGAACGAAAGCACCCTCCGATAGTGGTGTGCTCCGATGGAACCTGTTGGCCCTCGCGTTCTAGATGAAACAATGTCCTCCCAGTGTTCAACATAGCGCGACTCGGCATACAAACAGCTGGGCACGTCCCTCCGGGGATGTGCGCATGCGTAAAGGTGGTGCCTCGGTTCACCAGTGCATCCAAATTCGGTGTATGAATTTGTTCGTTTCCTAACGCGTGAATCGTGTCAAAACGTTGATCGTCGGTTAGGAAAAGTAAGATGTTCGGCCTCTTAGTCATCCTAGCGTGTGGTTTTCATGGGGTCGTCTGGGATGATGGGCGTGTCGCCTTTCGGATCAAGAGGCATTGTGCGTGGTGTTCCCTGGACCTCCGTCGTTAGCCTTTTCCAGTCGGTATAATGAGGCTGCGTTATCAAAAAAGATCTTTTGGCAGACAGAAGGTTCAAAGATCTCTTCAATGATCGAGATATCCTCTTTTTGGAACGGCCTTGGCGCTCGGGTGGAAGGCAAATCTGTTCCAAAAATCAATGAATCGGGATTTACTTCGACGATCTGCTTCAACGCTTCTCGTATATCGAAATCAACCCTACCGAATCCAGTCGCCTTTACTCTTACGCCCTTTCTGACCAACTCAATCAGGGTTGGAAACCCTTCTTTGGAAAGTCCAAGATGATCGATCGATACGGATGGCAGCGCCTCTATCGCAGACCGTAAGTCCGGTAACTCTCTTGAATCCACATACAATTCGGTATGCCATCCAGCGACTTCATGCACACGTCTGGAAAATCTCGTGAGATGCTCGATGGTTTCTGATCCTCCACGTCGTAGATTGAATCGAACTGCTCTGATTCCGATCTCGTCCAGTTCCTTGATCCTTTCGTTCGAGGTTGAAGCCGGCAATTGTGTGACGCCAACAAACGATGGTCCCAATCTCTTCAAGGCAGACATCAGATAAGTCTGATCGAACTGCTGAAAAGATCCCGATACAACAGCCCCTCCAACGATCTGTAAGTCGCTCGCAAACTTCGAGTAGCTGTCGCAATCGAATTCATCGGGCACAAATCCGTGATTCGGAAACAAAGGAAACGCCTTATCGATAATATGAAAATGAGCGTCGAATATCTTCATTTGTGCTAGCCGGGATATTGCGTGGAATGCTTCCGGACAGTCCGGAGATACCAAACGGATCTGCTCCATTCATTTCATTCTCTTTCCAACCACTTTCGAGCGACGCGACACGCAACCGAATGGGCGCAGCACATTTCACGGATGACGCGGATAGGATTTCTCTTCAACTCTCTTTTCACATCCGTGCCCAACTTGTGCGCGGAAGCCTTGGCGAAGGTGTATCCGAGTGATCCGTGGTTCCAATTCTTCTCTTTCCCATATCGTCGAGGACAGGCAACTCGCCAAAGCGGTTCCTAGTCCGGTTGATTTTTAGGATTTTTCGGGATCGGTATTGGGTTGATCTGTTCCGTCTTGTCATACTCTCCGTTTCTGCCACGTGCCAAGAAACCGAAATAGTCAGTCAGTCGATCTAACTCCTCTGAAAGTTCAACGAGAGTCCACCATTCTCTATTTGGGATAACGCATCGAAACTTTCCACTGTTCTGAAGGAGGTAGATGGCACCTCCATTATTTATCGCGGACATGCAGGTGAGGGCCAGTTCTCTTATTATATTCATTACGTAAGTGTCCTCGAGGAGAACGGTCCATGAACCTTTCTGACTTCGCTTCCCATATAGATGGAGGCACGAGTCAGATCTTAGCCTCTTCATCGTCAACGAATAAAAATCAAGAATATTTCGATCAATACGTTCAGAGCTAATAACAAAATACGGCTTCAATACTCCTGTTTGAAACTCGTAGCACTCATTCGCCCCGACAGCGCGACTTACGCTTATTTCATTTAGTTTCACTTCGTGTAACGTGAAGTCCAGACCACCAGCCTCAGCCGTCCGGTTGATTTTTAGGATTTTCGGGTGCGTTCACTGGGTTGTCTGTTTCGTTTGGAGCGATTGTGGGCTACGGTGTCTGAACGACCTCCAGGATCTTGATCTCGCAAGTGGCATGGTCAGTAAAAAAGGTAACCGCTAAGTCTCTTATGATCTTGGTGAAGGTAACCCTCCCGGTGTCGTCAGGTTCACAGAAGTCTCCTTCGTCAAAAGGATTCTCAGCAAGATAGGAGATGAAGGCTTCGACGGCTTTCTTGCGATTTCCTTTGATTTCCACCATGGATGAGGCCGCTTCCTGCCTCAAAAACACGGTGTATGCTCGCATCAACCGCTCTGCTTAGGTTGTTTCCATACAACGGTGTCCGGATCATCGATCATTCTCGATAGTTCTTTTTTCCTCTCCGGATTGTTGGAACGCCGCAATTGCAAAATCAGAGCAGCTACCTGATCGAGTTCAACCGGCCCTAAGCCTTTGATTTCGTCTTTTAGCTGTTGGAGGCTCATAAACGGAGAGTCACGGAGAAACGGGAGATTTTCAATTTTTTTCTCGCTCGAACCGTCGAGGACAGGCAACCCGCCAAAGCGGTTCCTAGTCCGGTTGATTTTTAGGATTTTTCGGGATGGTCATCGGGTTGACCTGCTCCGCTTGGGTGGTATTTCTCTTCATAAGCTCTTCCACATCAACCTTATCTTTACCTCGTTTTGTCGCGATCTTGTTCTTCAAGAGATGTTTGTAAGCGATGAACGGTCTGTTCTTCCCTCCCAAATCAAATTCTACCCTGGATTCATAACACTCTTCAAACGTAACACCCGAGATTCCTGTCATTACCTGAATCTTCAGTGGCTCTCGACCAATCTCCACAATCATGTCGTCAGAAAGGAAATCGTCCTCGGTTACATCCAAATCCTTGAATCCAAATTCGCGGAATGCTTTTACGATTCCTGAAGCCTGATCACTTCCAATTGCGACGAACAGGTCAATATCACCAGTATATCTGGGATATCCATGGGCTGCCACGGCGTATCCTCCCACTACGAGATACTTAGTCTCGTGCTTTTCGAGTAGTTCGATGAACTCTTTGAATGCGTCCGGTAGCATATTCTTTCCCTGAATGATTGCACCTCAGAAACTCCAGAGCTCTCAATCTCTGAGACGGAGACTCATTTGCCCAATCCTCAATTGGTTCTCTGGCCTCATGCAATCGACGCTTTTTCACAACCGTCCGATCAAACTCGAAATCCATGTCTACAGGTTGTGAAGTTGCTGAGAAATTGCGACGATATTTTCTCGATAACGTGAAGGACAGGCAACCCGCCAGTGGGGGGCCTAGTCCGGTCTATTTTAAGGAATTTCCGGGATGATTATCGGATTGCCCTGCTCCGTTTTGTTTTGTCGCTATTTTTCGAACTCTTCTCGCAGGAGCTGACTTTGGCGGATAATAGACCTAAGCGTCCCAATTCTCAGCTCTCTATGGTCAGGAACGGGAACCGTAACTGTGGTATTGTTCCCTATTTTTTGCATGATCACATGGCTTCCCCGTTGGCGGATTCTAGAGAAACCATTCTGCTCGAGGATAGTGATTACTTCTCGGCCTGATTAGGTAGGAAGCCTAGGCAACTTCTACCTCCAGCGCGGAAACGTATGATTCTTGGCCGAGTCGATCGTCGATTTCTTCTTTAGATGCGCATTCGAAAAATAGGCTGACGGCTTCCTTCAAATTCTCCTTCGCTTCTTCAATCGTGTCACCTTGGCTTGCAACGTCTATCTCTGGGCAGAGAGAAAAATATCCTCCGTTTTCTTTCCGGATTACTGCTGTTAGCGACTTATTCATTCAGAATACATAGCTGGGCCTCCGGAGTAGTTCAATTTCTTTCGGCAGAACGTGGAGGCTAGGTGACCCGGCCTGAGAGGTCCAGCGTTCTATGGGTTGTCGATTTCACGGGCGCGTTCATCGGGTTGCCTACGCCGATTGGTTCGAATCATCGATCATATTCAATTGGGGATGTCTCGTAGTCTACACCTTCGATTAGATCGGGAGTCTGGTCCGAGTCAGGTTTTACCTTCACGGAAGCTCCAGTTCGAAATAAGTCTTGCCCGCAGACAGGACAGATTTGATTCGTCGAGGCTGAGTGGTGTTCTCGATTACCCTTAACTCCGGAAAAGACATCTTCGAGGATCCAACCCTCCCAACCGCATGCGTCCTCGCTACATCCGCACACTGCCCAAGTGATCCATGCTCCTTCGAAGCATTCAACATCGCTGATTTCTTTCTCGAGCTTTTCCTTAAACTTCTTTGGAAATCCCATTCTTGTTTTTCTTCGAACGTGGAGAGTTGCTACTCGGATGGAGCAGATGGAGGAACGACCGGCGCGGAATCCGAGTTAGCAACCTCGTATTCTTCGAAACTCTGGTAAGCTTCGATCTCGGGATCAAGCTGACCGGTTTCGCTCGGTAAAAAAGGATCGATCGAATCCTTCTTCACTATGAGCACCGGATAGGCATGCTCGGCGCTATCAATTTGAGTGAATGATTCGATCTCTATAGAAAGGTAGTGAAACGAATTAGAGTATCCTTGCAGAATAATGTCGGGATCTTGAAACCCCGGCAGGTTTCGGAACCCGATTTGTTTTTTCAAGGTTAGCGTGCCTACAAGTCGATAGAGTTTGCCGTTACTGTATTCGCCGCTGGAAGTGTAGATTTCATGCCCACAGGGCATCAATTTTCTTCCGCTTAATCCCTTTGTGAAATCCCATGCCAAAACGTCGACTTCTACCCGGTTTCCAAGCAACGGATCAATGATGTGCTTGGAAGCATGGGTGTCGTTGTATACCTCCGCCGAAAATACAGTTGAAAAAAGGAGGCATAGAAGCGCTTGTATCGGGATAATCCGCATTTTCTTTTCGAACGTCGAGGCTAGGTGACCCGGCCTGAGAGGTCCAGAGTTCTCTGGGTTGTCGATTTCACGGGCGAGTTCATCGGGTTGCCTATGCCGATTGGTTCTTCCCTTCAAGTCTGCCTAATAGGTCCCGCTGGAGACGTAGTGTGGGTATTCAGAATCCTTAGCTCCTTTCTTCTCTTTTTTGATTTGTTCATAAAAACTCTGCTGCTGCTCTTTCGTCAATTTGACGTCTTCTGGCAGCGGAGCCCCACAATGTTCACAGTGGGTAATCCTACGAGTGTAGAAAAGTTGCCCGCACTTCTTACACCTAAATTTCATTCGGATATCCTTTGCGGAACGTGGAGGACAGGCAGCCCGTCAGTGGGATTCCTAGTCCAGTTGATTCTTAGGGTTTTTCGGGATGGTTATCGGGTTGGCCTGCTCCGTTTTGGTCAGCTTCAAGGGTTTCAAATTTCCAAGACTCAGCTACGCACTCGAAAGTCTCGTCTCGGAGGTAAAAGAGGTAGTGATTTCTTTCTCTGTTTGATTCTCCAACTATGAACCAATCATCAGGGGATTCACTCATTCTTCTATTCCCCTCGATGAGGTAGAACTCCCCCCATTTGGGAGCAATCTTACTGAATCTGCACTGGCCCGAATACCAGCCTTCATCGTTCGTCTGGCCGAGTCGATATCGGGTCGCTCCTGTGAATTCAATTTTTCCTTTCTGGTCTTCGCTAAACTGAGAGAACTGAAAGTAGTTCAAATCAAAGATCAGCTCTAGCTTGTCGCCTTCAATCTTTACTTCTGGATAAGGTTCATTTGGCTCTGCGTTCCAGTCCGTGTTCAATTGTGTGAAGGAGGTTTCCATTTTCTTTCGCTGAACGTGAAGGCTAGGCGACCCGGCCTGAGAGGTCCAGCGTTCTATGGGTTGTCGATTTCACGGAGACGTTCATCGGGTTGCCTATGCCGTTTTGTGTGCCCGGCATGGGCACGATGTAAACCGGGTTAAAGTCCCGCATAGTAAGAATCAGAATGAACGAACTATTACCAGAAGCCAAGGGCGTAACCGCGAGGTTGGGTCTGAAGGAAGGCTATGGGAAACCTGCGAGCCG
>JBCDMB010000031.1 GCA_038744685.1 Verrucomicrobiota bacterium | reverse complement strand
GCCACCGCCGCCGGCCCCCTGGCTGCCCCGAACTCTTTCAGTCCGAAGCGACTTTTTCCAGTCCTTCCTCCGACGAATGAAAGATATCCATTCTCGGAAGAACTGTAAAAACTGACTCATGAGGTTTATCCTACAAGTCCGGGCTCCTCAAGACCACCACAATGGAGCGCGGACTTTAGTCCGCATCAGTTCGATTAGCCAGATCCCCTCACTGTAGTTGCACCCAGGGTCGGTTTCAAGAGCGGTCGGACCTTGACGCCTTGAATGAAACGGATAAGATCCTAGGTCATGCCAGATGTGTTCCGCAGTATTTTGTGGCTAGGTTGCTCGATCACCCTTTTTGTTGGAGAGAGTGCCGCGGATCAGGTGTTATCCGGGAAGGAAAGTTCGAGCGAGGAATTGGAATTTTCTCTTTCGACAGGCAGTTGGGATCGATTCCTGCAAGAGCCACCAGTTCTTCTTGTTGGTGACTTGAAACCAGAGGTTGAAAGTATGCTCGATGAGGGTGAAGGGATTTTAGTGAATCTCTTCAATGTCGAAAGCCTCGACATTGAAGAGTTGGTCGCGGATCGGTTTGAGTCCGAAGTGAAGTGGCTCAAAACGAAAACACCGGATGTAGTGACCAAAGAGGGATATTCCAAGAAGCGGAAGTTCTACCGTTATGGATCCTTTTATTGCCCGAGACAGACAATCATCATTTTCCCGACTTACTACGGCAAGACCCACTCCAAGCGAATCAAGAGTAGCACGACTTCTGGTCTGATTCGCGAGGTCCGGTTTGCCGTTGGCAATCTGGATATCAAGTCCATCTCGTCTAGAATTGGGCTTCTGGAGCTGACCCATAGGAAGTGGATGGATAGAACGCGCAAAATGGTCAAAGCTTCAAACCTGACCCGGGAGGCAAACTTTACCTACTTGAAGCGATTGGAGGATTATATTGGCGCCTGGCGGGATATGGAGGAGTCCATGGAAAGGTTCCGTAGTGAGCTCAGTCGGATCAAGACGGATCGCGGAGAAACCCTGAAAAGCTGGGAGGAATACGAGAAGAACCAGCTCGAGGAACTTCACCCCTATTTCGAATCGGCTCAGTTCGCTCAGATACCTTTGGAAGATGGGAAGCTCTTTCGAATGCCGGGTGGTGAAGAAGGACAAGACAGGATTCTGAAAGCGAATGTTTCCGGGCGTGATCTGTATTTTCGCCTTCAGGATGGGATTGGATCACAGTTGCACCCGTTCCGATTGGTAGAGGCCCAAGAAGGGTAGAGACGAATAGCGCAAGGATACGGGTCTATCCCGAACGGAAAGAAGCATCCGCCGCAAATGTGGATGGAGTCAGCTTCCTAGATTGGATCTACTCGGAGTTTTTGCCAGTCGGTCAGCTCGTCGACGTCTGAGTGAGCAGGGAGTAAGCGAAAAGAATACGAATGCTGTTCCGCTTTTTTGAGAGACTCGGTGAGGGTTTGCTCACTGCTCCAGGGAATTCCTTCGAAAACCTCGTGTGCCGGTTTTCGCAGGGAGATCAGGTAATAGCCTCCGTCGAAAGCTGGACCGTAAACGAGGTCAGTTCCCTCGGTGAGATGACGCTCTGCCAAGCAGAATTCAGTCGGACCAAGGGTGGGACAGTCTCCTCCGATGCAGTGGACTGTGTTGGCTCCTCTTTTGAAACAATCTGCAATCCCATGGACAAGTCGTTTGCCTAAATCACCTTCGCACTGGGGGATGTAGAAACGTTCGGAGCCCAACCATTCCCGCATAAGCTGAAGGGAATTGGACGGTGCATAGTGAATCTCGAGGTTCCAATCCCTGGGAAGGTCGGACAGCTGGCGCTCCACGAGCCACCGGTAGGCTTCGAGGGCTTTCTCGTTCCCGATCTCCTTGGCCAGTCTGGTTTTGACGGTTCCGGCAACTGGCGCCTTGAGAAAGGCGAGGATGGACGGACGCTGGGTTCTAGTCGAAGCGGTAGACAAAGTTTTCGAAAGTGTAGTCCTGTGGCTGAGAGGAGAGAGTCTGAATCAAGTCTACAAACGCATCTTTCGCTCGCTTCAGGTTCGCCTGAAGAGTCTCGACTGGGGTGGGATCCAATTGGACGCCGTTTGCATAGTCCACCGAGAATCCGGCGAGGGCATAAGGTAACTCGAGTTCATTTGCTAGGACGGCCTCGGGACCACAGGTTTGCGAGAGGAAGTCGGCTCCGGCAACCCGTAGAGCTTTGATCTCCGCTTTTGAGTTGAAGCGCGGACCATTCGCGTGGGCATAGGACCCGATATGGCAATTGGAGTGCGACTTTTTGAAATGACTTTCGATTTGCGAGGAGAGGGATGAATGAAAAAAAGATCCCGCAAGGAGATGACCTCTACCGGGCTCAGCTGGTTCCTGAAAAACTGTGCATGTCGTGCCATCGCCGAGCCGGTTTTCGGGGAAGAAAAGTTCTTTCGCGACCAGGGGGGCACCGAGTGACCAATCTGGGTTGATCACTCCACAGACCGAACACGAAACCACCCTTTCAGCTCCTGCTTCCTTGAGAGCGAGAAGGTTTGCGCGGTGATTGATTTGATGGGGTAGGTAGGTATGGCCGCTTCCGTGGCGAGGGAGCAATAAAACCGGGTTTTCTGCGATTTTCCCCGTCAGGTATCTCACATTCCCAAACCGCGTGACCGTCTCGACCGGTGAGAATCCCTCCAATTCGTAGAAGCCTGAACCTACGATAAATGCAATCATTGGAAGTGATTCTATATGAGCGTCTTTCTCTCTGATCAATCCTCCCGCATGCGCACCGGGCTCGCAGAGAGGAGGTCGTAAACGGGTTTCATTTCCTTATCATAGTGGCCGAAGGTGAGAACTCCGGTCGGACAGGACTGGACGCAGGCGGAACAGCGAACACATTCAGGATCTTCCATAGGGATGCCCTTGTTCGCGAAATTCATGATGTCAATTCCTTGGTGGCAAACCGACGTGCAAACGTTGCAGGAGATGCACTTTTTCTTCTCTGCAAAGATGCGGAATTTACTGAAGCGGGCGTAGATGTGCATGAGTGCTGCCAGCGGGCAAGCGAATCGACACCAAACTCTGCCAGAGAAGTGAAAATACAGACCATATCCGATCGCGCCCGCTAGCCAGAGATCAACGAGAACCTTGTAACTCAACAGCTCGTTTTTATCGATGAATCCAGTGACTGCCTTATCGAATCCGTCCCAAGGCGTCGCCCACCCAATAATCCTCAGAATGAGCAGGAGAAATGCGATCGCCAGAATCACCTGGCCTACCATGTTGACTTTGTTCCACTTCGGCCCGTGGGGCATTTTATGGCGGTGCTTGTCACCAAGGGTTTCTGCCATCGCACCGCAGGAACAAATCCAACCGCAATAAGCTCCTTTCCCCCAGCGGCGGATAATCAGCGGAATGATGACAAAAGTCTGAATGAAGCCGAGGATGATCCAGCCCCAAATCGGGGCCTCCGTGAAGATGTTGTAAATGAATAGAGGCCAAGCGAGGATGAATCCGAAGGCGCGCCAGAACTGGTTCGGTTCTCCACCCTGGCCGTCGGAAAGGAAGGTCATTCCAAACCACTCGCCAACTCCTCCGCTCGTGAAAACGCCTTGCTGGTAGAGGATGGGGAACAGGACGTAGGGTAGGAGGAAGAGCGGGACGACCTGAATCGCCATAAGAGTCAGGGTTTGCCAGGTGACGTAAGGAGTTTTTCGCCGACGGATCCGCCGGACTCCGAAAATGACTATGATGGCGGTGTAGGTGAAGGCAAAGAGGAAGCCAGGATCCGTCGAGGCGGCATGCAAGATCGTGTGGAGTGCCCCACCTTCCTGACCCAACTTCGGAATGTTGAACGGAAACCAATTTTTCGAGGAGAAAATTTGCCAAAGGTTCGTGTTGTCCAACCCTAAAAAGGTTTTGTAGGCCTTGAGGTGATACAAAAACGCCATGAAGGCGAGGACACCTACCAGGCCGAGCCAGAACTTAACTCCCCGGTCCCCAAACACTTTCAGCCCTGAGCGGCGAAAGAAGTCGAGAGGCGGCTCTCTTCCGATCATCGAAAATACGACGTCGTTCGCGACTGCTTCCTCGTCTCCACTGGCACGGTCTTTCAAAACGACAGAATCATCGCGGATCTCGGTGGGTTCTGTGTTGAGTCTAAGGGTTAGCTTTCCAGCGGGGTTCGCTCCCCGCATCCATCGTGCGGCCGAAGTGGTCACTCGCTCCGATCCTGGCTCGTCCACACCAACGTCGGCGTCCGGATTTGCCACGAGGGCATAGATCTTCTCCAAGTTTTCAGGTTTGGGACGCGTGAGAGATTCCTTCCGATAACTGAGGGTGACGTTTGATCCACATACGGTGAGGGCTATCGCCGCCTCAACCGCGCTGTCTCCCCCTCCAACAATCAGGACCTCCTGCTCGCAGTATTCCTTGGGATCATGAAGGCGGTTGAAGACCTTGTCTTTCTCCTCTCCCGGAACATTCATTTTTCTGTGATTACCGCTACGGCCAATCGCAATTAGAACGGCTCTTGCCTTCAAGGGGTCTGCCTCCGGGCGATTCAGCAGAAAGATGTCTCCCTTTTTCTTGATTGATTCGATCCGCGCAATGACGGGGACGATTCCCGCTTCGTCCTGCTGTTCGACCAGTTCGTCAACCAATGCTTCCTTTACTTCCGACCGAAAGTGCATCCCACCTGTCGGCTCCATGTCGGTGGGATAGGTGAAAATCGGTTTTCCTTTTGGGAAATTGCGGATGGTCGAGAATGTTTCCTGGGCTTCGAATACGGTAAAGTGAAGCCCGTTTTCCCTCGCCTCCCGGGCAGCAGCTATACCCGACACTCCACCTCCGATTATGGCCAGATCAAGTGTCTCGTCCGAAGAGTCCCGCGTGGGCTTGAATCCGGAATCTTTGAGGAATGCCCGCACCGCACGCGCTCCAGTGTCGGCACTGAATTTGAGGAGGGGAATACCAGTAAGATCACCAGAAACCCGAATACCGGAAATGTTCGTTTCACCATCTTCGCCTGCCAGGGGTAGTTTTTCGATTGTGCCGGCCGGCCACTTGGAGTGGAGCCATCTGGTGTATTTGGATATTGGATTCACGAATCTCTGGAATCGGACGTCTTGGGGTTTTGGAGACCTAGCAGCAGCCGGATCCTTCTTCTGTTGCAGCCGGTTCACACCCGGGGAAGAGGCCGAAGTGGTGGGAGCGGTCTCCAGTCGTGGAGAAATGTCGCGCGAAGCGGGTCTCTTCGATCATGGCAGCCGAGTTGCCGCATACCCGCTCCGGTCGCCCTTTTTCGAAAAGATGCCCTGGATCCAGAGGGAAAACTCTGGGGTGTTGGGGGATCGTTCCTTTGTAGGTGACGACTTGTCCATAGTCTTCACAGCGATCTTCGAGGCTGGCGATTTTGAAACAGCGGACCGTAGCGGACTCGAAGGTAATGCCATCGGAGAGGGCAGCCATCCGCGGATCTTCGAGGTTAATTTTTGATTGAGAGACGACACGATAATCCGGGCAGCCTTCTTTGAGGAGGAGGCGGCGAAAATCTTCCCAATACCAAGCGCCGCCGAGGCATTCCCCGTGAAAATCGGGATCGTTGGCGAGGTGGATCGGGAGGCGCCTCGAAGCGAAGACGTCGGAAAAGTAGAGTTCTCCTCCGGGTTTCAAAACGCGAAATACTTCCGAGATGACGTCGGCTTTGTCACGGCAGAGATTGAGCACGCAATTCGAGATCACGACGTCAATGGATTCATCGGCTATGCGGAGTGCGTGGAGATCCTCGAGAGGCCCTTGCAAGAACTCAACGTTGGGAGTTTTGAACCCAAAACGTTCCATTTGGCTATCACGATGGCGGCGGGCGACCTCCAGCTGTTCGTCTGTGAAATCGACTCCAATCACTTTCCCATTTTGTCCGACAAGCTGAGAGGCAAGAAAAACGTCGCGGCCGGTTCCACATCCGAGGTCGAGCACGGTTTGACCTTCCAGCGCAGTTGGAATCGGAGAGCCACATCCATAGCTGCGTTCAATGATTTCGCCATCGAGGTTTTGAAAAAGAGGTTTCAGCCATGCCGGAGGTGAGGCATTCTCACAACAGGCCGAAGTCTTGAGGTCCTTGTTGGTTTGAAGAACACGCCCGTAATAGTCTTGGGTGTTGTTGTGGTAGTCTAGTGTCTCGGTTGTCATAGAAAATCAATTTTCGGGTTAGCTTTTATCCTCGACTAGCGACCCTCCACACGAAGATCCGCTGCCTGCCGTGCATCCAAAACAGTGATCGCCAGTTGCGATCGTCCGTCCCTCAAGAGAAGTCGGATCAATATCCCAGAGGAAAAGTCCATTCCCTGAGCGATCTGCGAGGCGCATGTCCAACATCTGATTGAAGTCACAGTCGTAGATTTCTCCCCGCCAACCTACGCTGATGGTGTTGCGGCACATCAGGCGGTTCACCGTCGAGGGGTTGAAGGCGTCCACAAGAGTTTTCATGTAGTCCTCGTAGTGACCTTCCCTTCGGAGCCAACGGGCGAAACGGGCGATCGGAAGATTGGTTATGGTGATCAAGCTGTCGAAGGTAATGTCGAAGTGTTTCTTGAGCTCCCTTTTGTAGTCTACCTCCAGTTCTTGTTGAGAGGGCGGTAGTTTTGCTCCATTCGGGTTGAAGACTAGATCGAGTCGTTTCCGCGAATGACCGGTTCCGAAACCGCGTTGATTCAATTCCTGCAGTGCGGCTATGCTTCGATCAAAGACACCGTTCCCTCGTTGCGCGTCGACGTTCTCGTGAGAGTAGCACGGCATGGAAGCTACGATCTCGAGCTCTTCCGCCTCGAGAAAGGTTCCAACCCACTCGAAACCGGGCTCGTTGACGATCACAAGGTTGCATCGATCAAGGATGCGGGCAGATGGGTTTACCTTCCGGATGTGACGCACGATGCGACGAAATTCCGGAGCCATCTCCGGAGCGCCACCCGTCAAATCTATAACTGGTAGTGGATGTTTGGTATACCAAGCAAGAATCTGGTCGACTGTCTCCGAGGAGATAATCTCTTTTCGGCGAGGCCCGGCACTTACATGGCAGTGAATGCAGGTAAGGTTGCAGAGTTTACCGAGATTGAGTTGGAGGATCTCCGGTTTTGATCGACGAAGGACCTGACCACTACGAGCAAGAGCAATATCGAAGGAATTACTTTCGGGAGGGACTCCGTCGGGTCGGTTGATCATCAGTAAAAGGAAGCGGCTTTGTTCTTCTGCTAGCTTGTCGAGTTGAGGGCCCAGTCGTAGGGAATCCATTCCACTGAGAATCCCTCTGGAAGAGGATCGTCGCGGTATTGGTTCAGATAGGTAGCAGGGTCGTCGCCGGGAAAGTCGGCGTCATACCACTTGAAGAGTTCAGAGTAAGCAGTGGACTCTTCCTCCAACGACACCTTTGCGGCATGAGGTCCATTTGCGAAGAGTCTTGTTTGCTCATCCATCTGGGCGTCCAGCGCGTCACCGGTAAAGGGCTCTCCTCGAAGCGCGGGGCAGCTCTCGCTGGCGCAGTTGACCGCAAAATGGATCCGAGGATCTCCGAATTCCTCGAGAAGGATTCCTTTTTCGACTTCATCAAGGCTGACTTTCTCTCCGTTGAGCTCGATGAAGTCGCGACGAAAAATGGAAAACGGAAGGAGCCCAATAGATCTCACGGAGTCTAGCGGGTAGTGATCGAAGACGGCGGCAATCATGGCAGCGTTGTAGAGATTGATGAGAAAAGCGGTCGCTTCGTTTGGCTCCAGTTGAGTGTAGTCAACCTGGGCAAACTCTGCGAGCACATCGTCGAGGTCGGCCAGGTCGTTCGGGTTCGAGAACCACTGGTCGTAGAGGACTCCATCGGGCGTCACGTAGCGGTCCAAGAGCTCTGCATAGACGCTGTAGTCCGGTGACGCTTCCGTCGAAGCCAGAAGAGGACCGGCAACGACAGTCTTGAAAAGAAGAAGTGAGAAAAGTCTGGTCATGAACTCATTGGGTAGGTAGCTGATTCCACGCCTGATTGAATTCAACAGATTCAGACAGCAAGAAGCTCCTCTTTCCTTCGTTGCTCATCCGCACTGGGACGTTGGGCGTGCTCCGTTAAGGCCTTTGCAATACGGGCAGCGGTCGAGATGGGCCATTCTGACCGTAGATTCTGCGCCTCGGTTGCCGCACCCGAGTAAAGGAGAAACAAATGATTGCCGAGCTCTTCAAAATTACCTTCAGGAACGATCTCAGTTGCCAGATCGACGAAAAACTCGCGGATAAAAATCTTGTGACTCTCGATTTCTGCGTGAATGCGTGGGCTTTTTGCATCGATTACGGAAGCCGTGTTGCTGAATGGGCACCCACGGTATTCACGACAGGCCATGAAGTCAGCGAGGGCGTGAAAGTAGTCAACTACCTTCTGTGCTGAGGAACCCGTTTCCGCAAGTATGTTGGCATGATGCTGCTCGGATCGCTTGTGAGTCGTTTGTAACCATTCTACGCAGAGAATTTCTTTGCTGGCGAAATTGTCGTAGAAGCCTGCCTTCGAAACGCCGGAGGTCTCGATTATTTCGTTGATTCCAACGCAAGTGTAGCCACGGCGCTGAAACAGGTCTCCTGCGGTTTCGAGGATTTTGTCGCGGATTTTCTTCATGAAGACAAAAACAGACAAGTCTGTCTGTTTTTGTCAAATGGAAATTTGGCTGAATTCTTGCCTGGAAGGCAAAAATGCCGCCAGAGGGCGAATTCTACGCCCGACACGACGATTTTAGTGGAAACTGGGTGGTTGTGGATGTATTCTTCTCTCCATGGAAACAAGGGGAACGAGGAGCCCCAGCGAAGAGAAAAGCCGTGAGCCCGAAAGAGGCGGCTTCGGGCACTTTCTGAGGGTTTCAGGAGGCACAGTATTTTACTGCTTGAGCGCTCTCTCGGTCATTTACGGCATCCTGATGATATTGGGTCCGCAGTTGCTACAATCGACGGATCCTCTTTCAGCATTCTTTTCTGTAGGTGCTTTGAATCTTTACGAGTTGGCTGTTCTGGGGACGCTACTCTTCATTGTCACCGCCTACCGGGTGATGGACGATGCGATCACACTGGTGGTGCTGATCCCACCTTTCTTGGTTGGAAGTGCGATCGCATTGGTAACGATAGCCTACAATGGACCGAATGTTGCGCTAGCCATCGGAATCCTTGGCGCCTTGGTAGGCATCGGAAAAATTGAATCGCTGAGGCGATGGGTTGGCATACCGATGAATGGATTGTCTTACGGCTGCCTCGTTCTCGTGATTTTGTGGAATTTTCTCATTGGAGTCATTCTGATCAAACTCTCACTGCGTGATTTTGCTCCCGATTTCGAGACCAGGGGTTGGTGGTTCACTAACGTTCTCTTCGTTACGATTTGTGGATTGATCGTCTACGGTCAGATGGGACGAAAGGTTGGTTTCACTCATCGCGAAGACGTTCCCTTTCTTCAGCGGAGTCCGATGTTTCACTTGGTGTGCCTCCTCCTGTTTGTTGGTCTCGGAGTTCATCTTTATGCAGTAGGGTATATCTTCCACGTTCCGACCTCGCCCGGTGATTTTTTTCTAATTGGGACGCTATGCGTTTTGATGTTGGTAGAGGTGCTTGACCAATCGAATAGTAGATTCACCGACATTGGAGCCGTCATTACCGGTATCCCTCTACTTGCGGTTCTTGTTGGTGCGATAGATGGATATTTCAGCTCTCCCCTGACGCTCAGTGTGGAGGTTTTGGGACATCCGCTGAGCACGCTGTTTCTAGGCGCAGCGGGGGCCATTTGGTTTGGAATTCGTCGAAGGAGACCTAGTTCTATATGGATATCCAGTGCATACCTGATCTGCGCGGTTCTTATCGCTGGATATGTCCCGAACTCTCCTGAATCGCTGAATTGGGAAGCGTTCGTGGCTACTTTGGTGTTTTTCCTCTTTGGGGCTGGGATCTTCCTTAACAAGTATCCACTTTCTCTGCTCGCTGTGATCATCGGCTCGATTCGTTTAGCTGAATTTTGTCAGCAGAGAGACTTTTTTCAGACTCTTGGGATTAGTTTTGAAGCGGGTCTTGCCTGGATTCTAGGTCTGGGTTTCTCAGCCGTTTCTTTGTGCTTTCGAAAGGACAATTTATTTCCTCTCTCAGTCATTTCTGCGGGTATTTTGGGCGCTGCCGGATTCTTTAGTTTGGAGTCATCTCTAAGACCGTCGGACTGGTTCGTTGTCGCCATCCTTCTCCTTTCTGCTACAGCGTTTTGGTGGCGGTTTCGAAGACTCTCCCCCGTCGTTATTCTTTGTCTTCCAATCCTCGAGAGACTTTGGAGAACTTCGGAGTCGGTCGGGAATTGGTGGTTCGTCATCCTGGGGTTTTGCCTTCTCGCCGCAGGAGGGTGGATGAGCAGCATGAAAGGAAGAAGAACGCGTGAGCATACCGCTTCGCATTAATGGCATTCAACTGAAGAGTCTTATACCGAATTCACGCACTATGCCTTCGGAACCGTCTCCGAGGCCAAAGGATTGGGTCGAGTCGTTTGGGGTGGAGGAATGGGTCGTTCCTCTTCGGCGACTTGCTGGTGACGCAAGAGCGCTTGTTCGATAAAGTGATTCTGAGCCGAGAAGGGCGGTGATTTGCGGGAGGCTGGAAGTTTAGCGTAGGTCCCGCTGGGCCTCAATTGCTTCGCTTGAGAAGTATCACGGAGGTGGGTTTTCAAAGTATCCAGGATTTGTTTGCGGTGGTCTGCTCGATCAACGGGGAAAACCGCTTCGACCCGGCGGATGAAGTTGCGTGGCATCCAGTCAGCGCTTCCAATGTAGATACGAGCCTTTCGGCCGGAATTTTGGAAGTAGTAGACCCGGGAATGCTCGAGGTAACGTCCTAGAATCGAACGAACCCGTATGTTTTCGCTGAGACCTTTCACCCCCGGGATTAGTCCGCAGATGCCCCGGACGATCAGGTCGACCTGCACACCAGCCGCGGACGCTTCGTAAAGAGCCTCGATCGTGTCCTGATCAATGAGGCTGTTCACCTTAACAATAATCCGGGCGGCCTTTCCCGCTTTTGCATTATTAGTTTCCTGTCTGATGAAGCGTAGAACGGAAGCGTGGAGATTGAAGGGGGCGACCAGTAGCTGTTTGAAGGTGGGCGATTTAGCGAATCCGGTAAGGGAGTTAAACAGATCGGCAACCTCCTCGGTAATCGAGTCCTTCGCGGTAAAAAAGGAGTAGTCCGTGTAGAGGCGGGCGGTTTTCGGGTTATAGTTCCCGGTCCCCAAGTGGACGAATCTTTTCAACGTGTTGTCGGGCTCTCTTCGAATGACAAGACAGCATTTGCAGTGAGTCTTCAAGCCGACGAGTCCGTAGACGACGTGCACTCCCGCCTCCTCAAGCCGGCGGGCCCATTGGATATTGTTGGCTTCGTCGAAACGGGCTTTCAGTTCGATTAGTGCGGTGACCTGTTTGCCTTTGTTGGAAGCCTCAATCAGGGCATTGATGATCGGAGAATCTCCACTTGTTCGGTAAAGGGTCAGCTTGATCGCATAGACCTTTGGGTCGTCGCCAGCTTGTCTCAGAAATTCAATTACGGGATGAAACGATTCAAACGGATGATGGAGGAGAAAGTCTTCTCGGGAAACGGCTTCAAATATGTTTCCCGCATCCGCAAGGGCAGGCGGAGTTGACGGAAGGAAGGGAGGGAACTTCAGATCCGGTCGGTCTACCATATCGTAAAACTCCATTACCCGGAGGAGGTTGATTGGACCATCGATACGAAAAACACTCTCGTGCCCGAGATTGATTGAATCAAGGAGTCGATCGAGGGCGGTGTCGGGAACGGTATCTGAAATCTCGATGCGGACGGACGCACCTTTTTTGAGCTTATGAAGCTCTTCTTCGATCGTCTGAAGGAGGTTATCGACTTCTTCCTCATCAATGTAGAGGTCGCTGTTTCGCGTGATTCGAAAAGCGTGAGTTGAAAGGGTTTCGAAGCCGGGAAAAAGCGTGCTGGCAAATCGGCCAATTACGTCACTGAGAAACACGTAGGTCTGTGATCGGGTCCTTTTATTGGGAATGGCAACAATCCGGGGAAGGATCAACGGCACGGGAAGGATGGCGAGTAACTCCTCGGCTTCGGCTTCTTGACTTCGGATACAGACAAGGATGTTCAGGGATTTGTTGCTAATCTGCGGAAACGGATGACCGGGGTCGACGCCTAGCGGCGTGAGAACCGGGAAAACGCTCTCTTCGAAGTAACGTTTGATCCAAGCGTTTTCACCACGGTTCAATTCCTTCACCTTTTTGAAAACGATATTCTCCTCGCGAAGATCAGGAACCAATTGCTGGTTCCAGCAAGCATACTGGTCGCGAACGAGTCGGGATGAGAGGCGACGAATTCTCTGGAGTTGCTCTTTGGGTTGGAGACCGTCCAGTCCGGTCCGGGTAATTCCGGAATCGACTTTCTGCATAAGACCCGCCACCCGAATTTCAAAGAACTCATCGAGGTTCGAGCTGACGAAAGCAATAAAACGGACTCGTTCGAGAAGAGGGTATTCTGGGTTGGTGGCTTGCTCCAAAACCCGCTGATTGAAGGCAAGCCAGCTGAGTTCCCGGTTAAAGAATGGCCGGTCGCCGTGATAAGGACTCTTAACGCCTTCCGGAAGGACGGCTGGTGTTCTCTTGCGGGTGGTCACGAGGGTCGATTTTCTGGGTCTCCGACCTGTGCTAGGATGGCTTTCTGGACGTGAAGCCGGTTTTCCGCTTGGTCAAAGAGGACTGCGTTTTCACTATCAAGGACCTCCTGAGATACTTCCTGTCCTGGGTGGGCAGGCATGCAGTGGAGGAAAAGAGCTGCGGGTTTTGCAGATGAAAGTAGATCCAGTGTGACCGAGAAGGGTTGCATCGCCGCAAGTCTCGAGCTCTCTTCCGCCTCATCTCCCATGCTCACCCAAACATCGGTATAGATGGCATCTGCTCCGGCTACCGCTTCGAAAGGATCCTGAACGAAAGAGGGCTTTTTTCCGGGGGAAAGCTTTTCCAAGTCTTTTTGAATTCGTTCACCAGGACCGAATCCGGCGGGTCCGCTAAGAACCACTTCGAGTCCGAACAGTTCACCAGCCAACAGCCAGGAATTCGCCATATTGGAATTACAGTCGCCGAAAAAAGCGACTTTTTTGCCTGCCACGGAATCGAGGTTGGCTCCGTCACCTCCCCATTTTTCAGCCAGAGTGAACACGTCGGAGTAGATCTGGCAGGGGTGTAGGTAGTCAGTAAGCGCATTGACGACTGGAATGCCAGCCTGCTCAGCGAATTCTTCGACAATTTCCTGGCCAAAAGTTCGTATGACCAAGCCATGAAGATAGCGGCCCATTACCCGAGCCGAATCGGCAATACTCTCGCCGCGGTTAATCTGGGTGTTGCTCGCATCAAGCCGGACAGGGTGGGCTCCCAGTTCGTGGAGGCCTACTTCAAATGAAATCCGGGTCCGTGTGCTGTTCTTGTAAAAAATCATCCCCCAGCTTTGCCCTTCCAGCACTCTCGGATACGACCCGTCCCGCAAGCGCTTGAACTCGGCAGCCATTGAGAAAACCATTGGAATTTCCGCTGGGCTGAAGTCGGTCTCTTTGAGAAAGTGCCTCATTGGATTTTTGATAAGAGAAAAACTCCAAAAGTGTCGCGGTCTCCGAGTGTTGGCAATCTTGGAATCCCGCTCAAACATGAGGTGGTTGTGATTAAAAGTGCGGGGTATCGGGCTAATGGCACCGATGCGGACTGAAGTCCACGCTCCATAATGGTGGTCTTGAGGAGCTCGGACTTTTGTCCGCCCCGTTGGAGTGGTGTAGTTTCCACATTACCCCGTGGCTCTAATTGCACCTACGTGAGGTTGGTCTATGAATCTCGCGTTGAAGGTAAATTGTTGTTTTCAATTCGTGATGGTAACCTTGGTCGCTAAGTTCTTTTGGGAATGAAAGAAGTCCCGGCAGACAAGTTTGGAAATCGCGACCTTGAGGGTTTGTTGCGGTTTCTTGAATACGTTCGCGAGAGTGCCCTGACGTCGGGTCATCCGGCGATCGCTAGTATTTCATTGCGGGTGAGTGACCAGGATCCTCTCGCGGTATTGCAAGCGATTCAGGAGTCGAATGAGCCACACCTCTACTTGGAGCGTGGATCTACCTCTGTCTCTGGAGCCGAGTCTGTGGTTCGTTTGGATTCGTCCGGACCCGATCGTTTTGACGAGGCGAGTGCATTCGTAAAGAGGTGGTCGGAACATATAGTGAAGACTGGAGATCTTGATGGTTGGTTTTCAGGTCCGTTGTTTTTTCACGCGTTTGCGTTCAATGAAATGAACTCTCCTGCAGCGACGGTGTTTATTCCACGCTGGCAGGTTTGCAGGACAGATCGTGAATGTATTGCCGTGGCGAATGTGCTTGTGGAGGAAAGTGCAGACCTTCTCCCAGAGGCGCAAAGGATCCTGCGGGCACACAAATCAGTCACGGAGAGTTCGTATCGTGGTGTAGGCGCAGGCTCCCTTGTCTCCGTTCGCCATGTCAGAGCTGAAGCTACGGAAAGATTTCGTGAACGAGTGGAGCAGGCATTGTCCACAATTCAGAATACCACTTTGGAGAAGGTGGTTTTATCGCGGTGGTTGGATCTCGAAGCAGAGGACGATTTCCGACCCCTGGAGACACTTCGTTTGTTGAGGGAAAGCTATCCGAATTGTTTTGCCTTCTCGTATTCTCGGGGGAGTGGAGCGAGCTGGATCGGTGCCACTCCAGAACGATTGGTCCGCCTGCGGAACGGACGTTTCGATACGGAGGCAATTGCTGGCTCCGTTGCGCGCGGCAGTAGCCTTTCCGAGGATTCTGAACTGGGAGAGAATCTGCTCCTCAGCGAGAAGGACTTGCGGGAACATCGTTTCGTCGTCGAAGAGATTAGTCGTTCCTTGGAGGGTCTTGGTCTATGTCCGGAGGCAGCGAGAAACCCTCAGCTTCTTCGGCTGCCGAACGTTCAGCATCTTCGAACGCCGATTTCCGGTCAGAATCCAGAAGGGCTTTCGCTGATTGACCTGATCGGAGCGCTTCACCCAACTCCCGCGGTCAACGGGGTTCCTCATCAAGAGGCTGGGCGATTGATCGAAGAACTTGAGAGTTTCTCGCGGGGTCTCTACTCGGGCTGTCTTGGTTGGGAAAAGCCTTCGGATTCCGGTGAATCTGTTGTTGCGCTTAGAACGGCTCGAATGGAGGGCGATTCGGCCCGGCTTTTTGCGGGTGCTGGAATTGTCGAGGGGTCTTCGCCTCAGAAAGAGTTGCGAGAGACCGAGATTAAGTTTGCTGCAATGCTAAGCGCTCTTGGAGTGGACCGGTAATGGAGTCTACCCAGGCCTTGGTTTGAGACACAGTTGCTCTAGCTTGAAGTCTGAAAAACTCCAGTCACCTCGACAGCGGCCCCTTTCGGGAGACCGTTTACTGACACAGCTGCCCGAGTGTGCAAACCGGCAGACCCGAAGATCTCTAGAATAAAATCCGAGGCTCCATTCATTACAGCGGCTGCATCGGAGAAGTCATCCACTCCATTCACAAAACCTGTGAGCGAGACTGCGCGATCCACTTTGTCGAGAGAACCCAAATGGCCCCGTAGCAAGGCCACCAGATTCATCGCACATTGTCTGGCGGCTTGTGCTGCCTCACTTATGGAAAAATCCCTACCCACTTTACCTACGTGGGTTAGTCCTTCTGCACAAAGCGGCAGAGCACCGGAAAGAAAGAGAAGGTCTCCCGTCTGAACGACTGGCACGTAGGATCCAACGGGTTTTGGGGCGGGTGGGAGTTGAATCCCAGACTGTAGGAGAGTGTCTTCCGCACTCACGCTGTTTTAGACTCCTCCGGTTGCCAAAGACCGTGTTCGTCGATGTAGGTAGCGACAGGTTCGGGGACGAGGTCTTTCCAGGTCTCGTCTCCCTTTTGAATCTTCTCGATCACGAACCGGGAGAGAATGTTCATGTTTTCCACAGCGTGGCTCCGGATCGGCTCGATAAAGTCATTCTCCAAAAGGTAGCTGTAGAGACCAGTAAGGTTGTCGGCTATTCTTAGGTTCTCAGCGGTAATAAGAACTTCTTTTGCCAGTGGATTCACCTCCTCTTCCATCGAATCAGCATCCAGTTGGTGTTTGTAGGCTTTGAAGCCGGAACCATTCATTGGATAGATGAAAAGTTTCACGTCTTCTTTAAACAGTCTTCCAAACGCTTCGAGAATGCCTCCTTCCAAATTGTCATAGTATTGCTCATCGAGAATTTGCACCAACGTGTTGATTCCGAGGACAATTCCAATCGGGTTCTCGGTGTAGCGCCTAAAGTAGGCTGCCAAGCGGAAAAACTCGAAATAGTTCGAGACGATCACAGAAAACCCGAGGCTCGTAATGATGTCTGTCCGGTGGAGAAAATCCTCGTAGTCGATGTGACCGCCGGCCCGAAGGTTTCCCATGGTGATTTCCATCGCGACTTCTACTTTGGAGTCCTGAACCTTCGGTTGTTGCAGGAACTGTGCTCCCGCTTTCTCCAGCATATCAATATTGACCTTGGTGACCGGGCGGAAACTTCCTCTTTCGACGAGCAGAGACTTTTTATGAAGAATTTCGGAGGGTTGTAGAACAGCATTGCCCGGGGCAAACATCACCGCGTTGGTCAGTCCAGCCTCCACTAACTTGAGGGAAAGGATGCGGTTATTCGAGTCCTGAAAACCTTCGCCATTGAACTCGATCATATCCACTTCGATCCTGCTTGCTCCGAGGTTATCCTTCAAAGACTCGATAAAGGTGTCCGCGTCCGCGTGGAGCATCAACGCTCCGTAGATCATATTCACTCCAAAAATTCCGAGTGCGTCTTGCTGTAGCATGTTTGAATTGTCTAGCATCCGCACGTGTAGAATGATGTCGATGGGAGCCTCGGAGGGTTCCTGTTGAAATCGCATCCCCATCCAACCGTGGCACTCGTTGGTCCCCTTATAGTTTCGGGCTGAAACGGTATTCGCGTAGACGAAAAACTGAGTCTTGTCGCCCCGGATTTCTTTGAGTCGTTCATCGAGAAGCTGATACTCGTGATCCATCATTTGGATGAGACGGTCGCGCGACACGTATCGATTCGCCTTCCCATAGATTTCATCACTGAATTTCATGTCGTAGGCCGACATGCTCTTGGCGATGGTGCCGGCGGCTCCTCCCGCGACAAAAAAGTGTCGCGACACTTCCTGTCCGGCGCCTATTTCCGCAAAGGTTCCGTAGAGGCGTTCGTTCAGATTGACCGTGAGGGCCTTGCGATTGGTGGTAAGTGTGGTGTTTTCCATGTATTTACGGTCAAGAGTCTTTCGATTGTTTGCGGCTACGACGCGGATTTCGTGCCAACAGTCCAAGAATTGCGAGGATCGGGGTCAAACCCAGACATCCAAAGACTGCAAATTGATAGGTGCCTGTTTGTTCGAGAGAAATCCCGAAGGCAAATGGTGCGATTGCGCTCACGACGACGACCGCACCGGTCACAATACCATTGATCGATCCGAGGTGTTTCCGGCCGAAAAATCGGGGCCACGGGACACTCACTAAAATCCCGAAGATCCCCCAGGCGCACCCACTGCCCAGAGCATAGGCCCACAGACCCCATTCTTCACGGAAGGCGAGAAGGCCGAGCAAGCTAAGTGTCTGACCGATCATCATGGAAAAGAGGAGGTAGCGAAGTCGGATTTTCTCGGCTACGAATCCGAGGCTTAGGGACGTGATGACATTGAAAAATCCTACGTAAAGGAGCAGTTTTAGAGCTGCCTCACGGTTAAAATCTCCGAGATCAGCTGCAAGAGAGACGATGTGAAACGATGTTCCAGTCCCGATAAAAGCATTCATCGAGAGACCGGAGAGCATTAGCCAGAAGGCGAGTGTTTTCATCGCTTCAAAAGCAGTGTAATCCCGGTCTACCATACCGGTTTCGGTTTCTGGTGCACGGGCATCCAAACCGACCTTTTTCGCTGGAGAATCGACTTCCAAACCAGATTCCTCTGGCGACTCACGAAAGAAAAGGTAGGCGACTACAACGAAGCCGATGGAAGAAACCACTCCGAGTACCAACCAGGTTTCCTTCCAGCCGAAAAAGACCACCAACCCATTGAGAAGGAATGGAGCGCTGGAGAACGAGAGCGAAAGGATCATCCCGTTGATTCCGGCAACGAGACTCCTCCAACGAACGAACCAGCGGAAGACCATCGAACGGCAAACCGTCATTGTAATTCCCAGACCCCAAAAACGGAGTAGAAAAAAGATACCGAAAAAGAAAACGAAGGTAGCCGTTTCCGACCCGATTCCGACTGCTCCAAACAGGCGGAGCATTCGTTCAGGCGATCCGAGGGCAAGCATGCTCAATCCGAAGCCAGCAAAACCGATGATTCCAGTGACCCGTACGCCGAGTCGATCAATCCAGAACCCACCAAAGGGAATAGCGAGCCCGGCAAAGATAGTTCCCCAAGTGTAGGCAAAGGTAAGTCGAGAACGCGATATTCCCAAATCGTTCATCACCGGATCGACGAATGGCGCGAAGCCGGGGGGTGTCGAAGGCACAGTGACGATCATGCCAAGCGTGCCGACAATTGCTACCATCCACGCGTAAGGGAAAGGCCAACGGGCAGGATCAATCGGAAAATGAGGATTCAGGCCCTTTTTCTGCATGGGGAAAATTCGAATGGTCTGACAGTGACGTGGGGCAGCTGTGGTTCGGGCGAGCTTTGGACTTTATGAATCAATCCAGATTTCAAACACAGCTTAGGCCGGGTTCTCCTGAGACCACGGGTTTCTTCTGCTCGATTGCTATTTTGCACTTTGGGTTTGGAGGCATGGCCCCACTGATGTGGATGGAAGGGCCAAAAACGAATGCCGGTTTCAATAGAGAGTCTGGATACAGGTTCTCAATTCTTCAGCGACTCCAGATAACGGGCCAAGCCTTCTTCCATCGAAACCGCTGGGACGTATCCAAGAGTCTCCCGTGCCGCGCGCGAATAGAACCAATGGTCAGTTGCTAGCTCCTTGGCCACAAACCTCGTCATGGGAGGATCCTCCTTTCTTCTAAGAAGTCCCCATAGAAATTCGCAGATCGCACCAGCTCTGTAGGCAAGAGACAACGGCACCTTTTTGTTCAGCTCGCTCCTACCGGTTGCCTTCAGAACCCTATTGATAAATGGCCAGAGCTCGACGGGCTCGTCCTGAGTGAGAAAGAAGGCCTCGCCACCTCCCTTGCCCGTGAGAAGGGACTCGACTGCGGCAACGTGGCCGGAAGCAACGTTTTCGATAAAGGTGAGGTCAACCCGGTTGGTTCCATCGCCCACAATTTTCAGTTTTCCTGCATCGACGCGCTCAAATACTCTCGGGAACAGATGAGGATCACCGGGTCCCCAGATCAAATGCGGCCGCAGCGCAAGGGTCCGAAATCCTGAGTCATTTGCCTCAAGCACTAATCGTTCGGCTTCCGCTTTTGTTGCCGGGTAGGCACAGGGAAAATTGGTTCCGTAAGCAAGGTTCTCGTCTCCGTTCTGGATGGGTTTACCGTTGAAGACCACGCTTGGAGTGCTGGTATAGACAAACGCTTCCGGTTGTCCGTCACGGGCGGCCTCCAGCAGGGTTGAGGTAGCTTCCACGTTGGCCCTGCGATACTCTTCCAACGGACCCCAAATCCCTGCTTTTGCAGCTGCGTGGACAACCGCATCGACTCCCTCGACAAGATTCTTGGTGAACCCAGTGTCACAAAGATCGCCGGGAAGATACTCTACGTCGGAGGGTAATTCTCTGGGTCTTTCCCGTCTTCCGGTCCCCCGCACCGAATATCCTTTGTTTTGCAACGCTCTGCAGACAGCTCCACCGACAAATCCGCTTGCTCCCGTCACCAATACCAAACCGCGCATTCGTGGAGAATGAAAGGGTTTCGGCGAGTAGCAACCGTGAACCGGGAATCGAGATTCTTCAGTAACTGTTTTGAAGTTGGTTCCTGCTTCTGGGCTACTGCAATCTTCTTCTCACTACAAAGATGCATCCAAAGTACCTCTGAGTGCCGACAAAGAAATAATGGGCCAATTTCTACTCGTCTTGGTGACTCACACAAAGTAATCCATCTGAGAATGAAGGTTGCGTCCGCTCTGTTTCTTTTCCTCACCGCTTCTTGTGCACTGACTCTAGTTCCCCCGAAGGTAGTTGCACAGCAGTCTCAGGGAGAGTCTCCGCGCAAGGTCAGCTCAATTTTCTTGGGAATCGACCACCTGACCCAGAGGGATTTTGACCTTTTGGAGGGGAAGCGGGTCGGGCTCCTCACCAATCCGGCAGGGGTAAACCGGCAGGGGAAATCGACCATTCAAATCCTTTTTGAAGCCCCCAATGTGAACCTCGTGGCGCTCTTTGGGCCTGAACACGGGGTCTACGGCAACGAAAAAGCCAATGTGAAGATCAACGACCATTTGGATGAGAATACGGGGCTGCCAGTTTATTCCCTGTATGGAGAAACTCGGAAGCCGACTCCAGCAATGCTTGAGGATCTCGATGTGATGGTGGTCGATCTTCAGGACCTCGGAGTGCGTTCCTACACCTACATTAGCTGCATGAAGTTGGCGATGGAGGCCTGTTTCGAGGAAGGCGTCGAATTTATAGTGCTGGATCGTCCCAATCCGCTGGGTGGCCTCAAGGTAGACGGACCGATGATGGAGACTCGCTGGATGAGTTATGTGGGTGCCTATCGGGTGCCTTACGTGTATGGTCTAACTATCGGGGAGCTGGCTCGCATGCTCAAGGAGGTGCCTGGCTGGATGGATGTTCCCGACCGGGTGCGTCTGGAGGGGAGCCTCAAAATTGTTCCGATGAAGGGATGGCGGCGCAGCATGCTCTGGCCTCAGACCGGACTTCGCTGGATCGCTACGTCGCCGGCAATCCCCGATGTCTCCGCAGCTATTGGCTACCCGATGACTGGCCTGGGTTCACAGATCGGGGATTTCCGGCATGGATACGGCACCCCATTTCCCTTCCGCTTGCTGACTTACCCCGGAAAGTCCGCAGCTACCCTGAGCGGCGATATGAGGAGACTGAATATCCCCGGACTATCGTATCAGGATCGTCGCTACAGTAAGCCAAATCGTCAGGTAACTACGGGAGTGTATGTAGTGGTGACCGACTACAGCGTTCTTCGCCCCACCCAGCTCAGTTTCGAGATGATGAGGCTGTCTGCCCAATGGAGCCGGATCAACCCTTTCGCGGCAGCTTCCGAGGCAGAAATGATCCTCTTCAATAAACACGTGGGTTCCACTGAATGGTGGGATGCGATTTCGACCCGCGGTCGCAGGGTCGACCTGAACTACTTTTTAGAAAAGTTCGAACGTGAAGCAAAGACGTTTCAGGATTTCAGTCGGCAGTATTACATCTACCCATAGGAAAGATGCGGATCGACCGTTACATTTTCGGCGAATGGCTGAAGATTTTCGGTCTGGCGGTGGCCGCGATTCTTGGGCTTCTTCTCCTCGGTGAGGTCTACAATGAGCTTCCCCGATTTATCGATCGGGAGGCTTCTCTGGAAACGGTTCTCCTTTACTTTTTTCTTCTTATACCCGGTTACCTGCCCTCACTTCTTCCCATTTGTTTTTTTCTCTCCCTCCTCTTCTCCCTCGCCAGCCTGCAACGAAATGGAGAGATCGTGGCGATTCGTTCAGCGGGTGTGAGTCTTTTCCGGTTGAGCCGTCCGTTCTGGGTAGCTGCGTTGGGGTTAGCGGGACTTCTTCTTTGGTTGAACGGTTCTCTCGCTCCGTCGTCAATGGAGTCCTCCCGCCTTCTCCGGGAGAGGGTCAAAGAGGACGCTCTTGCCGGAGGTTCAGAAGATTTTTGGGGCACCTCTCGTGACCTCGCTGCTTACCTCCCCCAGAACGACGAACTGTGGTTCGTCGAAAACTATCGACGAACCTCCGATGAAGCGTTTGGGCTGAGTGTAAACCTTTCTTCTTCAGAGGCTCCGCAGCGCATCGAAGCCGCTCGTGGAGTGTATGACGAAGAAAAGGGCCAATGGACTCTCACCAATGGAGTCGTCCTCCCAATTACGCCTGCAGATGAGCTGCCCGGCGAACTCGTGCCTTTCGACGAGATGGTCCTGGAGGGAAGCCGCATGACGCCAATTCTTTTATTGGGTTTTAGCCAACGTCCGAAGGATCTATCACTCCTGCAGTTGGACCAGCTTCTTCGGCAAAGTGAGGGGGATCCAAAGGCCAAACCGTATCGGGTCCGTTACCTCGCGGTACTCTCGGCTCCCCTCCAGTTTTTCGTCGTGGTCCTGATCGCGATACCCTGCGCGCTTGGGACGGGCAGGTCGGGTGCTTCGAGTGGCTTCTTTCGCGCGGTCTGGATCTATCTCGGCTTCTTTGCCGTGACCGCGGTCTTTTCTTTCGCTGGACAGAGGAGCTGGCTCCCTGTGCTGGCGTCGACGTGGACCCCTCTTGTATTGGCTGGTGTCGCGGGCGTCTGGATGTACCGCCGGAACGCCTAGGGCTCCGACTCAGTCAAACAGAGCATGCCCAAATAGATCTCCGGTTTTATCTAACGACCGCGCACCTTGTCAAAGATGGCGCCCTGCCTCGGTGCGATTTTCTTTTACGATAAGATCTTCGAATCGAGGCGAAAAGATAGACTTATTAGAAATGCAACTATTGAGAATGAGTATCATAAATACTTATGTCTTGCATATTAAAATTTCAAATTGCTAATCTTAGGTATAATGAAAATCAATTTCCCCTGGGCACGGCTTTTCTGCGTGACGATCTCTTCGTTCCAATGAATGTAATCGGTCTAACCCTCCTAGTCAGCCTGCTGCTCGCCTCGCTATTTCTTTGCCTCTTTCTTCTGCTGCATCGACGCAATTCGGGTAGCCCCGAGCAGGATTCCCTAATGCCTCTCCGGGATGACGACTCTCACACTCTTTAGTAGCAATGACTAGTAGTTCTCGTGTCACTATCGAGTTTGACGACCGGATCACTCGCCAATTTGTAATCGCTTCGATTTTCTGGGGAGTGATTGGTATGGCCGCCGGCTCCCTAATCGCATCCCAGCTGAATTTCTGGCAAATGAATGGGAAGTTCCTCGAGTGGATCACTTTCGGTTTGATCCAGAACGAGGGTCTTCAACAGATCACTTTCGGGCGACTCCGTCCACTCCACACCAATGCCGCGATCTTTGCTTTCGTGGGGAACATGATGTTTGCGGGAGTGTATTACTCCACGCAACGCCTGTGTCGCGTGCGGCTGGCTTCCGATCTTCTTTCAAAAATCCATTTCTGGGGCTGGCAGCTGATCATCGTGGCAGCGGCGATCACTCTTCCCCTTGGATTCACTCGGGGGAAAGAATACGCGGAGCTGATCTGGCCGATCAATATTGCGGTGACCCTCATTTGGGTAGTTTTCGGAATCAACTTCTTCTGGACGATTGCCAAACGCAACGAGCGAAACCTCTACGTTGCACTGTGGTTCTACATCGCGACCGTCGTGACCGTGGCGATGCTCTACATCGTCAACCACATTTCGATTCCGACCAGTCTCGTCCACAGCTATCCGGTCTTTGCCGGGGTGCAGGACGCTTTGGTACAGTGGTGGTATGGTCACAACGCGGTAGCGTTTTTCCTCACGACTCCAATTCTCGGAATCATGTACTACTTTGTGCCGAAGGCGGCGCAAAGACCGGTGTACAGCTATCGCCTCTCGGTAATCCACTTTTGGTCGCTGGTGTTCCTCTACATTTGGGCAGGTCCTCACCATCTCCTGAACACCGCCCTTCCGGGCTGGCTGCAGGCTCTTGGAATGATCTTCAGCCTCATGCTTTGGGCTCCGTCATGGGGTGGGATGCTCAACGGCCTCCTGACTTTGCGGGGAGCCTGGCATCGGCTGCGGACCGATCCCGTCCTCAAGTTTTTGGCTGCGGGTGTCACTTTCTACGGGATGGCTACCTTCGAAGGGCCGCTTCTTTCGATCAAAGCCCTCAACAGTCTTTCCCATTATTCCGACTGGACGATTGGGCATGTGCACAGCGGAACGTTAGGATGGAACGGCTTCATGGCAGCGGGGATGTTTTACTGGCTTGCCCCGCGCTTGTGGCGAAAGAAAGGGAGCACCGAAAGTGCGTTTGACGAGGAGGTCAGCTGCCGAGGTCTTCACTCGATCGCACTTGCGAATATGCACTTCTGGCTCGGGATGGTGGGCATCCTTCTCTACATCGCATCGATGTGGGTCTCTGGGATCACCCAGGGGTTGATGCTCAACGCAGTGGATGGGACTGTCCTCGCCTACCCCGATTTTGTCGAAACGCTCAACGCAATCCGGGCGCCAATGCTGTTTCGCGTAATCGGAGGGGTGTTCTACCTCGCGGGGTATTTCATTCTGGCCTACAACATTTATCGGACGATCCGCGCCGGCGTTCCGACCAACGGTTCAATCGAGGTCGAGATCGATAAGGACCGCGAACCGGGAATCCTCTCCGCTTTCCTCAATGCGCCGGTTATGTATTCCACCGGCTTGGTCATCTTCGGTAGCTTCTGGCTTTTCGGTGGCGGGGCTTTTCTCGTTCTCGGAATGCTGGGTTCGATCTTCGTAGTTTTGATCGCAGTAGCCCACTTCGAGATCAGCGGTGCTCGATGGGTGGACTGGTACAACAGCCTTTTGCGCAACTGGGTTGGGTTCACCGTTCTGACCTTTATTGCAGTGGCAATCGGCGGTGCGATTCAGCTCATTCCAACGATTACTGTCGAGCGGGCCTCCAATATCGAGGGGAGGCTGCAGACGCCTTACACGCCCCTCGAACTCTCGGGTCGGGACACCTATATTAGTGAAGGTTGTTACAACTGTCACAGCCAGATGATCCGTACGATGGTTCCTGACGTCCTCCGCTACGGACCGGGAGACGGTCAGGGTTACTCTCGTCTCGGCGAGTCCATTTACGATTTTCCGTTTCAATGGGGTTCCAAACGGACCGGACCAGACCTCGCTCGGGAGGGGGGTGCCATTCGGGACGATAGCCAAATGATGAGAATTGGGAAGCGGGACAATGTCTGGCACTACCTTCACCTAATGAATCCGCGGGACACCTCGCCGGGATCCAATATGCCCAGCTATTACTGGCTGGCGGACCAAAGCATTGATCTCGATTCCCTGACCGATCGTATCGAGGTGCAGCGCGATTGGCTGGGAGTTCCCTATCCGGTCGAGTTGGATGACGAGATCGTGCGGAGTATGGTTGAGAAGCAGGCTCTCGAAATCGCCCGGGACCTCAGAGAGCGCGGGTATTTGGTAGAGCCGGACAGCCGAATGATCGCGGTGATTGCTTACCTGCAAAAACTAGGGGCCTACGATGAGACGGTCACCACGGCTTCTATTCGCTGACCGGGAGGACTGAGCTGTGTTTAAGCGAATCCAATACGCCGAGTGGCAGGAAATTCTCCCGATCCTCGCATTTCTGATCAGTTTCCTGCTGTTTCTGGTAATCGTTCTGAGAGCTGTGCGGATGAGGAAGGAAAAAGCGGAAGTAATGGCAAATCTGCCTCTCGAAGAAGAGACCAAAATTACTGAACCGAAGGACACATGAACGATCGCCAAAAAAACGACGACCTTCAGGAAGGCGTCCGCCTGATGGATCACGAATACGATGGGATTCAGGAATACGATCAGCGTCTTCCCAACTGGTGGCTGATCAGCCTTTACGGTGCGATAGCCTTCGCTTTCGTCTACTGGTTTTTCTTCTTTCAGTCGGACGTTGGTACAACAGACGTTGCCCGTCTGGATGCAAAGATGCAGGTGATTGAGGCTGCGAATCTGGAGGCCACTTTAGCGATGCTCGATAACGACAATCTCTGGAAGATGAGCCGCAATGCCCAGTTTGTCGAAGCAGGAAGGGAGACCTACCAGACTATTTGCACCACCTGCCATGGGGCGAATCTTGAAGGCGGGATTGGATTCAACCTTGCCGACAATGAGTGGGTTCACGGGGGTGAGCCCGTTGCCGTATACCAAACAATCGATCAGGGAATTGACGGAACTGGTATGCAGGCATGGGGTCCCTCGCTAGGACCTAAGAAAGTCGCCGAGGTCGTCGCCTTTGTGCTCTCCCATCATTCTCCCGAGAGCGTGAGTGGAGGCGCCAGTGAGCCGTAATCGGCAAAGGCCGACGCGCGATTCGGTCACGACGATTGCTCAGGACGGATCCCGCAATTTTCTCCACCCCGCCGATGTTCGGGGCGTATTCACCTTTTGGCGTCGTTTTAGTGCGATCTTTCTCATCCTGATCTATGTCTCGCTGCCTTGGATTCCGGTGAACGGGTTCCCGGCGGTTTTCCTCGATTTGGCGGAAAGGCGATTTCACCTGTTTGGACTTACGTTGGCTGCGGAGGACCTCTGGATCCTTTTCTTCTTTGTCACCGGACTCGGCTTTCTCCTCTTTTTTGTGACGGCACTTTTCGGCAGGCTTTGGTGCGGTTGGGCCTGTCCGCAGACCGTATTCCTCGAGCATGTTTTCCGGAGGATTGAGAGGTGGATTGAAGGTCCCGCCCGCAAACAGAAGGAGTTGGACCGAATGGAGTGGTGCCCGGAGAAGGTAGTCAAGCGAGGCGCAAAGCACGCCATCTTCATTTTGCTGGCTGGGGCGATCGCTCACATTTTCCTCTCTTATTTCATTTCCCTTGATGCTCTCTTTTCATGGATGTCCGAAGGGCCTGGAGCTCATCCGCGGGCTTTCGTCTTCATACTGTTTGTTACAGGAGTGCTTTACTTTAATTTTTCATGGTTCCGCGAACAGCTGTGCCTGATCATTTGTCCTTACGGCCGGCTGCAATCGGCCCTGATCGATGATGACACGGTGGTGATCGGTTACGACGAGACGAGGGGTGAACCGCGTGGACGAAAGAAAGCGCGCAGGGAAGCGGGGATTGAGGACATGGTCGGGGCTCAAGGGGATTGCATCGATTGTTTCCGTTGCGTGGAGGTTTGCCCAACGGGTATCGACATTCGGCAAGGTCTTCAGATGGAGTGCATTGGGTGCTCGAACTGCATCGATGCGTGCGATGATGTCATGGAAAAGATCGGGCGTCCAAAGGGTTTGGTTCGCTACGACTCGCTCAATGGTTTGGCGGGTAAGACGAAGAAGTTTATCCGTCCGCGCCTATTTCTCTATTTTGCGTTGATGAGCTTTGGGATCGCCGCCTTCGGCATCTCGGTTACAAAGTTGAAGCCCGGTAACCTGGGGGTAAGCCGCATGACTGGTTCACCTTTTTTCGTATCCGAAGAATCAATACGAAATCAATTCAACGTGCGTCTAATCAACAAGCGCAACCAACCGGTCACTTTTAGCGTGAGTGCGCTTTCGAGTAACGATGAGCTGACGACTGCGGGCTTTGATGGCGAAGTGGTGCTTCCTGCAATGGGAGAGACGGTTCGTCCTTTCGTGCTCACTGTTCCCAAGGCAGAGTATGAGGGACCGTTTCCGGTTACGATCGAAATCCATGGCAATCCGGGAGATTTTACCGTCGCACGAGGGATCGAATTTCTCGGTCCGGATCCCCGTTTGCTGCGGGACGATTTTGAACCTGTTTTTGGAGAGTAGGGCAGTGACGATGGAGAAATGGGAAGCTAGGAAAGGCGATTTCCTTCGGCAAACCCCGATTGGTGGGCCGCAGGCTCTGCCCTTTGGACTCTTGCAATGACCTCAATCCTGAAAAAATACCCGTGGATCTTTCTCGTGATCATCTTCCTGCTCTCGGTGGGTGCGTGGTTCTTCTTTATTTACGTCGCAGTCAATAATGCTCCGGAACAGATTAAACCGGCACAGTATTGAAGTTCTGAATGAGCGATGAAAAACCTTATCTTAGCGAATTGGTGGAGCGGCGGCTTCAGCCGCCGATGGGTTCCATCCGCAAGGAACAATTGCCTTCGGCGACTGAAGTCGCCGCTCCTTCCGTTTTATCTTAATCCTAATCGACAACGTCACTGAATAATTACGATTACGATTAAGAAACGCTGACAAACTACCTGTGGCTCTTCTAGTATACCTCTCCAACCTCTCACCACCAAAATGATTGATCCAGAGACCATAACCGGACCGACAACTGCGTTTTTCGCGGGCGTGGTCACCTCGGTGCATTGCGTCGGAATGTGTGGCCCGCTGGCCTGCGCGTTTCTCCCGCAAAATGCCAACGAGAAGGCGAATCCGGTCGTGGTCACTTCCGTGTATCACGGGGCGCGGGTCCTCGCCTACACAGGACTTGGCGCGATCGCAGGGGCGATCGGTGCGGCACCCTTTGCGTGGTTTGATGCTAGTGCTTTGACCATTCTTCCGTGGGCTCTGGTGCTGTTCTTTGTGGCGATTGCATTTGGTCTCGAGAAACGGATTCCCAAGCCGAAGATTGTCAGCAAATGGTTTTTTCGTTTCAGCACCCGTGTGCGTAAGCTGCCTCGCACTTCAGCTGGTGGACTCTTGGGACTCGTTACGCCTTTCCTCCCCTGCGGTCCGTTGTATCTGGTGATCGGGGTGGCACTTGTGACCGGATCGGCAATCAACGGGGCAGAGTTCCTTTTCGCCTTCGCCCTCGGAACACTCCCGCTGATTTGGCTCACACATACCCAATATGCGCGCATCCAAACGAGAATTTCTCCGTTAGGGATGCGCCGGATTCAGCAAGGTATGGCTTTGGTGTTGGCCAGTATGATCGCCCTGCGCTTGGTCGCAGGCCCCGATCTCAATCCTCCGGCGGACCTGGCCGAGGTGAAGTGTCCCTTGTGTGATTCGGGGAGTTGAAGAGCTACAAAATGGGTAGAGAGCCGCCTTTAGCAAGCCTCGGAGTTCTGTAAGTAAACTAGGGTCCTTTTAGTAACCCCCGGCTTGCCGCCCGTCCGTGGGAATACGCCTTGGTGGGTTTCTAGTGTCGTGAACGAAAGGCCAGTCATCGACCTCTTTCACCAATCCTGCCCGAAGAGGATTCTTGAGAATGTAGGCTGACTTTTCATCAAATTCCGTGTCGTTTCGAATGCGGTTCTCGAAGAAACCGTCTTGCCACTTGATACCAGTTTTTCGTGCATGATGCGATTTCCAAGCGGTGATGGTTTTCGTTACCGAAGCGTCTTGCGGAAAAACGAAAAGCCCGTGCAGATGATCAGGCATGAGAACCATGAGGCGGCACAACCACTTTCTCTGCCTTTCATAGAAAGCCGCAGACTCGAGTAGCTTCTCGGGTATACCGTTTTGCACCAGATCGTTATGGGACCTTTGTTTGCAGCAAATTGTTAGGAAGTAAACGGACTGGTCGGACACCCACGGAGGAATTTCATGAGGCAGATGCTTCCTACATGGACACGAAGATGGTTTTTCCGGCATCCCCCCAAGAGGATAAGGGTACGGCGTAGCCCCGCGACTGCGGGGCAAGCCGGGTGTTCCGGAAATAAATCCCCGCTCCTGTTCACCCTCCGCGCGGCTTGTCGAAGACTGCGCCCTACCTCGCTTCCCGCACTTCCGCATCCAATGCAAGCAAGTCCTCCAAACTCCTCACTTTTTGCTCGCCAAATTGTTCAAGTGCCTCGGCGATTCTTTGCGGGATTGCGGGGAACTTGATTTTCCGAGCGAGGAAATCGGCGACGGCCAACTCATTGGCTGCATTGAACACAGCCATGGCTGTCGGGCCGGAGCGGAGCGCCTCGAAAGCGAGGTTGAGGCAGGGGAATCGGCCCTCCGGGGGAGGAGCAAAGTCGAGGGTAAACGTTTCCTGAAAATCGAGAGTGGGCTCCACCCCTTCCGCGCGCTCTGGATGGAGTAGACAATGCTGGATGGCAAACGTCATGGAGGGTGGACTCAGCTGCCCTAGAATGGAGCCGTCCACGAAACGGACAAAAGAGTGCACGATGCTCTGCCGGTGGAGAACCACCTCGAGTTTTTCAGGAGGCAGGTTGAAGAGCCAGCGCGCCTCCATGAGCTCGAGTCCCTTATTGGCCATCGTTGCCGAATCGACCGTGATCTTCGGACCCATGGACCAGTTCGGGTGATCGGTCGCTTCCTCAGGAGTCACGTTATCCAGCGTTTTCGGGTCACGGTCCCGGAACCTTCCTCCCGAGGCGGTCAGAATAATCCCGTCGAGAAACTGGTTGGGGTGACCCTCGAGACACTGAAAGATCGCGTTGTGTTCACTGTCGGTCGGTAAGAGACGAACTCCGGCTTTTCGGGCGGCTTCCATGACAAACGAGCCCCCGAGGACGAGAATTTCTTTGCTCGCCAGCGCGATATCCCGCCCGGCTTCGATGGCCGCCAGAGTAGGACGGAGGGCAGCAGTGCCCACGACAGCGACGAGAACCATATCCGCCTCCGGTTCGCTGGCGATGGCCGTTAAGCCCGCTTTGCCGGAATGGAGTGTGCAGTCGGAAGGAAAGACTCCGTTTCGGACAGCATCGTCTGCCGCATCCGCATTCGTCAGGGCTGCATGCGGCACTCGAAATTCGCGAACGATCGCCGCCAATTCCTCGGCCTTGGAGTGTGCCGCCACTCCCACCAATTGCAACCGATCCGGGTGCGCCCGCAGAATCCGCAGAGTGCTCGTTCCAATACTTCCCGTAGCTCCCAGCAAGATGATCTTCTTAGGTCGATCCATTCGTGATCAGCCAATCGAAAGAAGAGGCGGGCGGGAAGGGTGAAGTTTGAAGTTAGAAGGGTGTTGAGGAAGTTTGAAGGGTGAAGTGGTAAGTTTGAAGAGGGGGAGGGTGGCCTCGGAAATTGCCTTACACGAGCGTGGTCGAATGTGTTCCGGGGAAGGAGGTCTTTACGAGCGTAGCCTCGGAACTCAGTTCCGGGGGGAAGGCTTTTCGAAAATAAAACCCCGTCCCATGGTCGCCCCACGTACCTGTTGACAGTCTTCCAAGCCATCAGCAGGAAAATCTGAATCAGCACTACTTTATCGCTCGAGGAGATTTCCTCGTGTTCCAACTTTGTCACCTGATGGTGCACAGATCGATCAGTTTACCGTTTTGAATTTTTGGTAAAGTATTCATAATCAGCCAATAAAAGTCTCTTTCGACCCGTTATTCATGACAGTGCGGCTGGACCGGATTTGAATGGAGTAGATATGATAGCTATGGAAGTATCAAATCATGTCTTTTCGCACTTGCCATCATCCAAAAACTCACTGAACCTTACTCCGTTTATGAAATCGCCCAAATTGCTTTCCGCGGTTGCGGTCGCGTCCGCAGCCATCTTTTTGTCAGCCAACGCGCAGGACCCGGAACCGGATGATTCGGCTGCAACGGATCCAGTGGGGTACAACTCTACAACTTTAGTGGACGGGACTGACACATTGATTGGAGTTACGTTTCAAGATGTCGCAAGTCTCAGGGGTGTTGTAAGCTCAGTGACTTCGGGTTCTGTTGGACTTTCTGGGGTAACAGCAGGGTCTGGTTTTGCGGGGACACATTACCTTCTTGTATTAGGTGGATCCCTTGAGGGGAGATGGTTTCCAATCACAAGCGTTGGTGACGGCTCTGTAACCGTTGAGGACGACCTCGAATCCTTGGGACTCATTGTTGAAACCGCCGTCAGTATTATACCGTTTTGGACCCTCGGAGAGCTGTTGGGCGAAGCGAATGGAGTTCCGGTCTCTGACGATCTTCTCGCTCCCAAAGCATTCGTCTTCATCAACGATCTGAGCGAAAGCGGTACAAACTTATCGGCCGGCTTTGTGTTTGTTCTTCATGACGGTAGCCAGCTCGGTGGCGGTGAAGTGGGTTGGTTCGAGGATGGAACATTTCTCCCCTCCGACGACGTCCTAGTGAGTCCGGAGTCCTACATTACCGTCAGAAATGTGAGCGGCGCAGATTCCACGCTCACCATTGCCGGTGATGTCCCCATTACGACCGTTGGTATCAGTGTTGGACGGATCGCCAACGAGGCGCAAGACAACCGAATCACAAACCCATTTCCGGTATCTTTGACGCTCGGACAATCTGGTCTCGAATCCGTTGTGGATGTCTCAACGGATCTGCTTAACCCGACAGATAGACTCTTGGTTTTCACCTCTGAAAACGATGCCTTGAACCCTTCGCCGAGTGCAGTTTATGTTTATCACGACGGAAGCCAGATAGGGGGAGGAACCCCTGGGTGGTATTCCGATGGAACATTTGTCTTGTCTGATGATGTCGAGATTCCGGCAGGAGCACCCCTTATCGTTCGCAAAGCGGACGGCTTGCCCGGACTCGGCAGTTGGTTACCCCCAATTCCCTACACCCTTGACTAACCAATCCGAAGAATTGAAAGGACGATAGAATGATGAAGAAACTAACTTATTTTGCCTTTGCGTTAGTCGGTGCCTTGGCCCTGGTGCCCCTGAAGGGTGTCACTATAAGCGGTACCGCTCTTTCTGGTGTGCTGAACGAGTCTGGTTCGCCTATCGGATCAGGATGGGCTGCTTTTGTAGTTTTTGATACTGAAGGAAACGGGTTCTTACTCGACGGAGGAATCGTTGTTGGCGACACGATTGCCTCTGGTTCGTTTTTTGAGTCTTCTGACGACTACATTGTTTCGTTTAACGCGACAACGTTTCTGAACACCGTCCCTGGGAACGCATCATTCACTTTGGGCGACAACAGCATTGACGACGGTGATGCTTTTGGGATCGTATTTTTCGATAGTGTCGTATCTAGCGCGTCTGTAAGTCCAGAGTTTGGTGATGCCTATGGGTTCGTAACTGACAACTCATGGGTCGCGCCATCAAACAATTCCGACACTTTGACCTTCGGCGGTGGTGGAACGCTAGCTCAGGTTTCAGGTAGCCAAGCGAATCTGACCGTCGTGCCAGAACCTTCCTCATTCGCCTTTCTCGCGGGTGCGCTTGGCTTCGGACTGGCTCTGATCCGCCGTCGTCGATAAGGTAACTTTCTCCCTCCCAACCGAAAGCGTCCGGTCCTTCGGGGTCGGGCGCTTTCATTTTTTGGAGCGGGTGGGGCCTGCTCTCACCTTATCTGTTCCCGGCTAGGCCGGCTACGGCGGAAAATCGAAGGGCGTGGAGGAGTCATCGGTTGAGAGTGGTGTCTTCGATTCTCCCTTTCAGGCTTCCTGTGAGCTCGATCGTTTTCGTTATTTGAGATCTAATCTAAGAATTCCTGGTAGGATGAGGGTTCACCCCTCGATCATGGATTCGTATTTCATCTCCCCCTGCTGTTTGAGGCCAAGTGGTGCCACCCTCGGTATCGCTATCGGGATCTCTTTCGAAAGATAGCCAATGTCGAACTCAAACCTAACCTCCAATCACGTCTGGCAATCTCCGCCTGTCTGCAGTTCCAGGCCAAATCTTGTTCGAAATCTTAATAGAGGGTAGTGTCCAGAATCTTTCGCTTTTTGTTTTTCGGTCCTCAGGAAGGTAGTGTTCTTGTTAATGGTTGTGGTTGGATTGCTCTGGCGTAAGGAGGGCGTAGCCCGACTGGAGCCAGAGCAATGGATCATGAGGCGTTTGC
>JBCDMB010000030.1 GCA_038744685.1 Verrucomicrobiota bacterium | reverse complement strand
TAGCAGGTTATCCCGGATCAGTAAGAATCTGTGGCCTTGCTCGGCGGACGTGCGAATGACTCTGAAACCAAACCAACCAACAATCCTAATGTAAAAATCCATCAACAGCTCATACGCTCTTGACACAAACCAACATAGCAGAGCGCTGTCTGTGACAAGCCGGGCAGTTCTAAATTAGAACCGGGGATTCATTATCGAAATGCCCGGCTTGCCGGGAGCCTGCGCCCTACCAGAAGCAACGCTTCGCAACTAAAGATAGCGAACGCTAAACATTGAACGCTCAACTTCCAACTTTGAAGGGGTTACTCGTTTAACGTTCAGAGTTGGAAGTTTAAAGTTCGATGTTCGCTATCTCCTCCTTCTCCTCGCCACAGCCATCCCCAGCCCAAGAACCCAAGCCTCTTCCAAAGACTTTATCAATCAATCTATAACAAACTCACGGCATGCACTCTTGACAGCAAATTTTTTGCACTCATAATACAAAAATGCGTACAACGGTTACTATCGAGGCTGATACCGAGCACTTACTGAAGGCAGAGGCCGCTCGCACGGGAAAATCCTTCAAGGTGGTCTTGAACGAGGCAATTCGCAGTGCCTTGACACAGAAGTCGGCCCGGCGGATCATCGTGGAACCGGCTTTCGATGGACCATTTCCGGCCGAATTCGAGGGAATCAGCATGAACCAGCTTGCCGATCAACTCGACGATGAGGACACCCTGCGCGAGCTCTCGCGATGATTGTCCCCGACATCAACGTGCTCCTGTATGCTTACAACCGACAGGCACCGCAGCACGAGGTAGCCCGCCATTGGTGGGAGACCGTATTGAATAGCCGCGAACTGATTGGTCTCCCCAACGAGGTGCCCCTTGGCTTCATTCGCATCGCGACAAATCCACGAATGGGTAGATTGGCGATCACCTTCGATCACGCCGTATCGATTGTCTCAGTTTGGCTCGGTTCGCCCAATTGCAGAAAGCTGCTCCCCAAGGAAGATCACGTCGCCAAAGTCTTCGACCTGATGAAAAAGAGTGAAGTAAGCGGGCAACTCACCTCGGACGCCACCTTGGCCGTTTACGCAATCGAGGCGAGAGCGACCCTATGTTCCAACGACAGCGACTTCGCACGCTTCCCCGAACTTGAGTGGAGAAACCCTCTTTTACCGGATTGACCCACAGCCGAATTACGACGCCCGTGGCGATCCGAAACGTAATCAAAAGGCTGATACAAATCCAGAAAAGGTAGGGCGCAGCGTCCCGCAAGCCGCGTAGTCTGAAAGCAAAACGGGGATCTATTTTAAGAATGCCCGGCTTGCCCCGCATTCGCGGGGCTGCGCCCTACCCGGTTCTGAGAAGCGAGGCTACGAAAGCAGATCGGAAACCTTCGTAAACTCCAGTCCAAAAGCCTCGGCAACCGGTTTACAGGTCAGCTTCCCATCGATGCAGTTGACTCCACTCATCAGTTCAGGGCGATCCTGACACGCTTTGACTACTCCCTTTTCAGCCAGAAGGCGGACCCACGGCTGAGTGACGTTATTCAGGGCTTGGGTCGCGGTGCGGGCGTAGGCACCCGGCATGTTCGCGACACAGTAGTGAACCACTCCTTCTTCGACAAAAGTCGGAGCGTCGTGAGTCGTCGGACGGGTTGTCACCGCACAGCCTCCTTGATCTACCGCAATGTCGACAAAAACACTTCCCGGTTGCATCATCCTGAGCATCTCACGGGTAATGAGCTTCGGGGCAGCTGCCCCCGGAACCAATACCGCGCCAATCAGCAGGTCTGTGTAGGGAAGTAGTTCTTCCAGGTTCGCTTCGCTGGAATAAACCGTTCGGGTGCCTTCCATCGTGATGTCGAGAAAGCGCATGCGGTCGAAATCCACTTCCAGAATCGTGACATCCGCACCCATTCCCTTGGCAACGCGAGCCGCATTGAGCCCGGACGTGCCGCCACCAATAACAACCACTCTTCCCGGAGCCACTCCCGGTACCCCACCCAAAAGAATTCCACGCCCGCCATTGTGCTTCGCCAGTTGGTTGGCCCCGGCAATCGCAGCCATTCGACCCGCGATTTCACTCATCGGTTCAAGTAAAGGTAATCGCCCGTCGACCGACAGAGTTTCGTAGGCAATTGCCGTACAACCGGAAGCCAGCAGTCCCTCCGTCAACTCCCGGGAAGCTGCGAGGTGAAGATAGGTAAAGAGAGTGTGCTGCGGTCGGATGAGTTTCAACTCCTCGGCCTGTGGCTCCTTCACCTTCACGATCAGATCACAATCTTCAAAAACCGCGGCGGCGGACTCGACGAGGGTTGCCCCGGCTTGAGCGTAAAGATCGTCAGAGTAGGAAGAGCCACTCCCCGCCCCTTTTTGCACGACCACCTCGATCCCTTTCGCCCGCAATGACTTGACCGAACCCGGAATCATGGAGACACGGTTTTCCTGCGCTTTTACTTCGGTTGGAACACCAACAATCATAGAACAAGAACCTCGGGTAGAAACGACTTCAGGCTGTGTACAATGTCAATAGCGGCTTGTGCAAAGTGTAGGAAACACTACTGAATTTATTGGGTGTCTCCTTACACCAAAAAGAGCGAGACTGATAGGGTTAGTCGCCTTGAGACCCCATTGATGTGGGACGCTTTCAGACGATCCCTACACCCCGTTGCAGTGACTTGGTTCAGAAAACCTATACCGCAACGAAGAGGATCGGGAGGAAAGAAAGGTGAGTCGAACCCACCACCCACCCGTATTCCGTTGACAGCCTGCTGGGTAGGTATTTTCTCGATCGTTTTCGTTCATCGAAGAACTGTTTCTCAACCAACAATAAAACCCAGTATGTCAGCAGCAAAAAAAGCTACGAAGAAAGCGGCTCGGAAGAGTGCTCGCAAAACCGTGAAAAAGGCCGCACGCAGTGCAAAGCCTGCCAAGATCATCTACGAGTTCGGTAAGAAAACCGACGGAAGTTCAAAGCAAAAAGAATTGCTGGGGGGCAAAGGAGCCAACCTCGCGGAAATGGCACGGATCGGTTTGCCTGTTCCCCCTGGGTTTACGATCACAACGGAGGTCTGCACCTACTTTTATGACCATGGCCGCAAGTATCCTACGACCATGGATGCGGATCTCCACAAAGCCGTAGCTTCGATCGAAAAGCAGGTAGGTAAGAAGTTTGGCGCAAACAAGAAGCCTTTGCTCCTCTCGGTTCGTTCCGGTGCCCGCGAGTCGATGCCGGGTATGATGGACACCATCTTGAACCTTGGCCTCAACGATGAAACGGTACAGGCGCTCGCTAGTGAATCAGGCAACCCTGCCTTCGCTTACGACTGCTACCGCCGTTTCATCAGCATGTATGGTGACGTGGTGATGGGAGTTCAGCCCCTTCACGAAAACGACCATGAACCTTTCGATGCCTGTCTGGAAAAACTAAAGAAAGAGGTCGGAGCAAAACTCGACAGTGACCTTTCCGAGAAAGACCTGAAGGAGTTGATCAAGCGCTACAAGGCTCTCATCAAGTCCCGCACGAAATCAGCTTTTCCTCAAGACGTATACAAGCAGCTCTGGGGAGCGGTGGGCGCAGTCTTCAGCTCGTGGCAGAACGAACGCGCCATCCTCTATCGTCAGAAGTACAACATCCCTGCCGAATGGGGCACCGCAGTCAACGTCCAGACCATGGTCTTCGGAAACACGGGCGACAACAGTGCAACCGGTGTTGCCTTTACCCGCGACCCGGCAAATGGGGAAAAGGTCTTTTACGGTGAGTATTTGATCAACGCGCAAGGGGAAGACGTGGTTGCGGGCATCCGCACTCCAAACCCAATTGCTCAGCTAAAGGATGAGATGCCCAAGGCTCACGCAGAACTCGAGAAGGTTCGCCGCACCTTGGAGAAACACTTCAAGGACATGCAGGACTTCGAGTTTACCGTTGAGGACGGGAAGCTCTACATGTTGCAAACCCGTAACGGGAAACGGACTGGTCTTGCCGCGGTCCGTATCGCAGTCGAATTGGTAAAGGAACGCCTCATTAATCAGAAGACCGCTTTGCAGAAGATTCCGGCGGACTCGATCTCGAGCCTGCTCGTAGCGGTTTTCGACAACGCCGCCATCCAGAAGGCGAAGTCTCTTGCAACCGGATTGCCCGCCGGGCCAGGTGCTGCTTCCGGAACGATTTGCTTCACAGCCGACAAGGCTGAATCGGTGGTCAACGGTGGTGGTCATGCAGTCCTCTGCCGGGTAGAAACCACTCCCGAAGACCTTCGTGGAATGATAGCAGCTGACGGTATTCTCACCTCCCGCGGCGGTGTCAGCTCTCACGCCGCGCTGGTTGCCCGCCAGATGAACAAGGTCTGCGTCTGCGGTGCTTCCGACGTCGTTATCAACTACTCAAAAGGATCCCTCACCGTCGGAAAGACTGTTCTGAAGGAAGGCGACGACATTTCTATCGACGGAACGACTGGTGAGATTTACGCGGGCCACGTCGACACTGCTCCTTCGGAAGTCGACCAAGTCCTCAGCGGCAAGTTGAAGCCATCCGCCAGCTACACCTACCAGATGTTCAAGCAAGTGATGGATTGGGCTGACAAGGCGCGCAAGCTAGGCGTCCGCACCAACGCCGACTCACCCGAACAGGCTAAGTCGGCAGTGGCTCTGGGAGCAGAAGGGATTGGGCTCTGCCGCACGGAGCACATGTTCTTCGAAGGCGACCGCATCACCTTCATGCGCCAGATGATTCTCGCGACCAACGAGAAAGAACGCCGCGCAGCCCTCAAGAAGCTCCTCCCCTTCCAGCGCAAGGACTTCACCGGCCTATTCAAGGAAATGGGTGGCCGTCCAGTCACCGTTCGTCTTCTCGACCCGCCACTTCACGAGTTTCTGCCGCACGACACTGCCGCAAAGAAAGAGCTGGCAAAAGCACTTGGAGTCAGCCTCGACGTCGTTTCCGAACGCGTCGCTGCTCTCCATGAAGCCAACCCGATGCTCGGTCACCGCGGGTGCCGTCTCGGAATTTCCCACCCGGAAATCACCGAAATGCAGGCCCGTGCGATCTTCGAGGCTGCCGCCGCTTGCTACAAGCTCAAGAAACCGATCAAGGTCGTTCCTGAAGTGATGGTTCCCCTCGTCGGATTTAACGATGAGTTGAAGAATCAAGCCGCAGTCATCCACCGCGTTGCTGCGGAAGTCATGGAATCCAAGAAGGTCAAATTCAAGTATTTGGTCGGAACGATGATCGAGGTTCCCCGCGGAGCATTAACCGCTGACCAGATTGCGGAAACCGCCGAGTTCTTCAGCTTCGGCACCAACGATTTGACCCAGACCGGACTGGGAATGAGCCGGGATGACGCTGGTTCTTTCCTTGGCACCTACAAGGACCTTGAGATCATGCCACAAAACCCATTTGCATCCATCGATGCGAGCGGGATTGGTCAGCTCGTGGAAATCGGCACGAAGAAGGGTCGTTCCACCAAGAAAGATCTAAAGCTTGGGATTTGTGGAGAACACGGCGGTGATCCCGCATCGATTCAGTTCTTCCATCAGGTCGGCCTCGACTATGTGAGCTGCTCGCCGCCACGGGTTCCCGTCGCGCGACTAGCTGCCGCTCAGGCCGCTCTGCGGTAGTCTCTCGTAGACTTCTTTCCTGCACGAAGCCCCCGGGAACCCACCCGGGGGCTTTTTTTGGTAACATTCAATTCTTCACCTGCTCCCCTGTAGTGAAAGCCCAATCTCGTTTCGTTTCATAGCCAACGGAATCTACCTTCAGTTCCATTCCCGAATCAGTCTCAACACACCCAAATCAAGAACAAAGCAAGGCTATTAAGAAGGTGAGAAGAACCCATACCCACCTTAGGTTTTCGGCTGTTGCCTTTGGTAGGGCGCAGCGTTTCGCAACCCACGCATTTTGTGAAAAGAACCTCGTTTGGAACCCAGAAGGCGCGGCTTGCGAAACGCTGCGCCCTACCATGAAATTCATATTGTTAGACCGCGCCTCATACAAAGCATGATCGCAAAAATCGAAATCGGTATCGCTATCGAATGCTCTCGAGACCCGATTTCGATCCCGATATCGAATCCCGAGTAGGTTCTATTTAAGCAGCGAAGTAATGATCAAAGTCGCAGGAGACCGAGCGAACCTCTCACATTTCCCCTTGTCCTTTGCACCAAGAATGGGCAATGATGTTTGGTTCGTGGAAAGGGAAGAATCCTGTACGTCCGAATCGGACGGTGATCGAGAGAGTCGATCTACGTGGCCTCAGGGCGCGCGGGAGGTTGGCGCGGTCTCTCGTGAGAGTGATTTTCGGCTGAGCGGGACAGCCGGCTAAAATGGAGAACGCGATCCTCTATCTCTTTCTGGCTGTCGCTTTTACAGTCTGTATCTCGGCTCTCTGTTCCGTTCTTGAAGCGATGATCCTCAGCACGACAACAACCGAAATCGAGGGACTCAAGCAGCGCCATCCTTCGATCGGGGCGCGCTTGGAGCACTTCAAGCTGGATATCGAGGAAACGACTTCGGCAATCCTTAGCCTGAACACCATAGCCAACACTGCCGGTGCCAGTGTGAGTGGTGCTTTGGCGGCAACCGCACTAGGGGAAGAGAATGTCATCTATTTCTCGGCCGCTTTGGTTTTCGGTATCCTAATTTTTTCCGAAGTGATCCCGAAGAATGTTGGGGTCCTCTATCGCCCGACCCTTCAGCCTATCCTCGTCTTCCCTCTGCACTGGATTCGCTTGGTCATGCTCCCTGTGTCCTACCTTTGCAAGATCGCTGTTCGCTTTTTCGTAAAACCACAGCCATCGAACGAGACTCCGGATGAAGAGATTCTGCTGCTCGCAGAGAAGAGTGCTAAAGAAGGCGACCTGACTGAGAGTGAACGCCGGATGATCACCAACACCCTTCGCTTGGATACGATCTCCGTTAGCGACATCATGACGCCTCGGACCGTGGTAACCGCTCTCGAAAAGCACACGCTCATCGAGGAAGTCATTCACGACTTTAAGAATATCCCGTTCGCCCGAATTCCCGTTTACGAGGAAAGTATTGATGAGATTATCGGGGTAGTTCGTCGAAGGGATATCCTCGCCCGACTCGCGGAGGGCACTGACGACTGCACGGTAGGTGACTTGATTTCAGAAACCATTTTCGTCCCAGAAAACGCTACCGCCTCAGATGCCCTTCAGATGTTTTTGAAGAACAATCAACAGCTTGGCATTGTGGTGGATGAATACGGATCTGTTACCGGCGTATTGACTATGGAGGACGTCATGGAATCTATCCTTGGACAGGAAATTTTTGAGCCTGATGACGTCGCAGTCGATATGCGGGAACTTGCCCGAAAGAAAGACGCGGCAAGAAAGAGTCGGCAGATCACCGCTCAACAGAAACACCCTAGCGGGAAAGCCGCCGCTGAATGATTCGCTCAACGAAATACTGGGCCAAACTGATTTTACTCTGGGCGTTCCGCTTCATCTCCTATGTCTTGATCATCATCGCCTGCGGAGCATTTGCAGGGTCAGCTGCATTTTCACTTCTTGGGAAACTGTTTATGCCTTCAATGACCTTCGGCGAGCTCGCAATCACCGGAGCCCGGGTCGGGGCAATTTTGGCTGGTGTCTGGGCGTCGGGCGTAGCCATCGTTCTTTGTTTTGTAAAAGGCAAGCAAGAGCGAGACGCCCAAGCTCTTGCGTCAAAATAAGCCACTGTGAAACAATCCCAGCGGGTTCGAATTTTTGGTGTTGGATTCTTTGCGGGCTGTTTGCTCGCTGCGGGTTTCGCTTTTTTGCGGAGTTCCGACGAAGCGGAATCACCTCTAGCTCCACTCCCTTCGTGGCAGACCACGACGGACTTTTCTGGACTTCCTGAAACCCCGTTTGCGCTCAATCGAGTCGTAAAGGCCTGGGTTTCCCCCGAAATTTCTGGAAAGCGCTGGTTGGTCGAAGCTGAGGACAAAAGCCTGTGGCGGATAACCGAAGGGGATGACCTTGCCACTGTTATAATCCAGGCAGACGAAATCATCGCCATGGGAAATCCGGGCATTGAGACCGAGGCGTTGGAAGCAGGCTTACAGCACAATGAATTCGAGATCATTTCCTTCAATCCTGCCGCGACCAGGTTCGTTATAAGTGTCGACCCGTTCCTCCCGGATTCCGTTGAACAAAGCATCCGAATTCTCGACGACCGAAAGCCTTACATTCTAGAGGCCAAACCCTTATTTTATCAGGCTCAGTAACTGTCGAAGGAGGGTCTAGGCCTTTTCTCATGACTGACCGTGAGAATTCTTTATTTAGGTTGATTTCCCATTCGCCTCATTCACGATCCACCCATGCCTTCATGGAAAAAACTCGCTTTTGGTGGTGCAGCCGCCTCCTCTGCCTTTTCCGAATTGGGCTTGCTGGTTTTGCGGGTATTTGCGGGTCTTGGGATGGCATTTGCTCATGGCCTGGGGAAGGTGCCACCAGAAAGCGGTTTTGTTGATGTGGTCGAGAATCTTGGCTTTCCCTCTCCTACTTTCTTTGCGTGGGCGGCTGGCTTCGCCGAGTTGCTCGGGGGTCTATTTCTTGCGGCAGGATTTCTGACCCGTCTCTCGGCTCTTACAATCCTGACCACCATGCTGGTTGCAGCTTTTGGTCATTTGGCTGGAGCGGGTTTTGCCGCGCAGGAAATGGCCCTTCTCTACGCCGCTGCGATGCTTCCCTTTCTCTTTGCCGGCTGTGGCCGGGTCGGTGTAGACCAACTTTTCCGTCAGAGCTAGTGGCCACTCAGGTCTTTTGGCTCTCCCTCCTAAAAATCAAAATAAAACAAACCACCTTCTATGAAGTTTGCCCGTATTCTGTCTCTCGCTCTCCTATCACTCTTCGTTTCCTGGGGAAGCGTGTCAGCAAGCGTCTACGTGCAGGGAATCGTCCAATGGTTTGATTCGGATTTTGACAACTCGACTGGCATCGGGGCTCGGGTCGGTTACGCATTCAACGATTTGAATTCACTGGAGCTGGAATATACCTACACAGACTTGGATTCGATCGACACGATCTACCAGGAGGGCAGCCTCAGCGTTCCCGTTCAAGGGGAAGCCAAGGTAAATACGATTCTGCTGAACTATCGCTTTACCTATCCGCTCACCGAACGCTTTCGTATTTTGGCTGGAGCCGGGGCTGGTGTAGCCGTTTCAGACCTAAAAGTAACTACTGAGTTCGGAGACGGTGACGGAACTAACGCCGTCTTTACCTATCAGTTTTTTGCCGGGGCAGAATTCTTTCTCCTTCCTCAGCTCTCCTTTCATGCTGCCTTTCGCTACGTGGATTTCGATGACTTTGATTACGAAGACGGTGACGTGACCGTCCTTGTGCGCGCAGGTAGTGCGAACATCGTAGAAGCAGGTGTTTCTTACTACTTTTAGAGCAAGCAACTGGTAGCCTCGAAACTCAGTCTCGGCGATGTCGGTAGCCTTCAAACTTCACCCCGGTTCGTAGAACCAAGGCCACGGGTCTGTTGATTTTTCCACGGATCTATACCTCTAACTATGGTAAGACGCTAGAGCATTTTGAAAATCAATCCCCGTTTTGGTTTCAGATCAATCGGCTTGCCAGAGCCTGCGCCCTACCCATCCACATCAAGTCTCTCGGCGGCTAAAGCCGCCGCTCCGCCACAACGAGGAAAGAACCTGATCCAAAAAGGGCTCAATCCGGCGGTAGTTTTCCTCAGGCGTCGATAAAATCTCCTCCGCAGATTGAACGTAAGAAGAACGGTCAACGAGCTCATCTCCACAATTCTCGACGAGGGCCTTCGCGGATTCAGCGGTCGTTTCGATGTGGAACTGCGTTCCTACGACTTTATCTCCTACTCGAAACGCCTGATTCTCGCAAGAGGCAGTAGACGCCAGAAGCTCCGCATCTTTTGGCAAGTCAAAGGTCTCACCGTGCCAGTGAAAAACGCGAGATGCATCGGGAAATAGAGTATTTGACGCTTCATCCGCTGTCACCCGCAATGGCCACCAACCAATCTCCTTTTCTTTCGCTGGATACACTTCTGCTCCAAGCACGCTGGCGATCAGCTGGGAACCCAGACAAACGCCAAAAACGGGAACTGATTTCAAAATCACCTCTCTGATGAACTCCTTTTCGGCAGTTAACCACGGAAACGCTTCCTCGTCGTTTACGCTCATCGGGCCACCCATAACGATGAGAAAATCAACCTCCTCGACGGGGGGAAGAACGTCACCGGCATAGAGACGAACACACTTTGGAGTCACACCGCGTGCGACAAACCAATCTTCAATCCGGCCGAGCCCCTCGAACGGAACATGTTGGAGCCAGTAGACGCTCACCGGGGACGCTTAAGAACCTGAACTTCCAACGCTGAACGTCGAACCTCGAACGTTAAAGGTTCAACGTTCAGTGTTCGATGTTTAACGTTCGCCATCTCTCTTTAAAGCAGCCAATGCTTCCTCAGCCTGCGTCTTCGGCTTCGCCTTGAGGTCACGCCAGGCGACTTTTCCGTCAATGATCAAAAAGGACTGACGGGAAGCAAATCCGATTCTAGTGGGGACCCCAAAAGCATCGACCAGTCGGGAGTCGCTATCGGCGACCAGGGTAAAAGGTAGCGAGTATTTTTCTTTGAAGGCAGCCTGGGATTTGACGTTGTCTGTGCTCACCCCAACGACCTCAATTCCCTCGGCGGAGAGCTCCTCAAAGGAATCGCGAAGGTTGCAGGCCTGCGCAGTGCAACCGGGGGTATCCGCCTTCGGATAAAAATAGACGAGAACAGGACCCTTTTCATAAACACTGGAAAGATCCAACTCGACATCTTCACTCGTGGTAACCGTCAGGACAGGAGCCTTGGAACCGATCGGCAGCGGATCAGCATTTGCAGAGAATAAACCAAACATAACGGTGAGTAAGACGATTCGATTCAGCATTGCGACTCCTTCCGTGAAAAATAGGGGATCATAATGAACGGCAAATTACTTTTTACTCCTCCCCTGTCTGCCTTCCGCAAAAGCATTTCGGATCTTCTCCATATCCGTATTCTCGGAGACGATCTCCTGGATAATTGGAATCTTGTCTTCGTCGGTCGGTAGCGTCTTGACGGTCATGTTGTTGATTTTCGAGGCGACCGTGTAACTGTCTTCACCACAAATCACGACGGGTATAGGCGTCTGGCCGATCAAATCCATTAGTTTAGGATGGGGTAGAATATTCCTCGTAAGGATGATACCGGACACCACTTGCTTCTGGGAAATATTGGCGCTGGCAATTGCTGAAAAGAGAACGTCTTCGCGGTCACCGGGAGTAATGATCAGAACTCCTGGCTGAATGTAGTCGACGACACCCTTGGCAGTCATTGCTCCAATGATGACCCGGAGAATTCGCTCCTTCTTACCATGCTCAGCCCCATTCAACCACCTTCCGTTGATCTCCTTGACGACTTGCGAGAATGTTGGAGCCTGGAGCCGTTTGCGCAAAGGGAGTGTTCCGAGCAAGGGAATTCCCAGCCGTTCCAAACCTCGCCCAGCATATTCACGTATCACGTCCAACTTGTCTGGAAGAACCTTGTTCAAAATAGCTCCGATCACTTCGACTCCAAACTGATCAAACAGCGCTTTGTTCATCGCAATCTCGTCAACAGGGGACCCTATTCCTCCTTCCGAAACAATAATCGCTTTCGCCCCAAGGATCTTTGCAATGGCTGCGTTTGAGAGATCAAACACCGAACCGACACCCGCATGACCGCTTCCTTCAATAATGATGTAGTCCTTCTCGAAAGCCGCCCGGTCAAAGGCACGGCAAATGAGATCGATCAAGTGCTCCAGCTTGCGGCTAGGATTCTCCAAATACCAGCGGGTCATCCGTCCATCGATTGCCACTGGACTCATTGCACCGATCGGAACGTCCAAGTGGTACACGGAATCGAAAAGGACGGAGTCCTCATCAATCTTTTGGCCTTCAATCTGAACAAAACGCTGCCCAATAGGCTTGATGTAACCAATGTCCGGCGAGAATTTTTTCATCGCCCCCAAAAGACCGAGCGACGTGGTTGTCTTTCCCTGATTTTGGCGGGTTGCCGCGACAAAAATCCTTTTTGTAGTCGAGTTGAGCGGAGAATCGATGAGTTCCTCTGATTCGGAGGCAAAGATCGAGGTCGAGTATCGGGAGGAGTAAGGAGTGTCCTCTCCCGACCCCTCTGCCTTCTGTGAAGCACCAGGCATTAGATCACCGGTTCACTCTTAATCGGGTAGAGAAAATCATGGTCTATGGCCTGCGAGCAAACGAGCACTGCCGTTCCAAAAATGTCCAGAGCACTTGCACCACGACTCGTTTCCGCCGCAGGTCGGCTGAGTCCACTCAGCAAATGACCATAGCAATGAGCACCACCGAGAATCTGGATCATTTTGGAGCTGATATTGCCACTATTCAGATCGGGAAAGATCAATACATTGGCCTTTCCGGCAACGCTTCCGGTAACCTTCTTCAGTTCAGCCGTTGCCGGATCCAACGCTGCATCCACTTGGAGATCTCCGTCAACATGGAACGGCCAATCGTTCTCAAGGACCCGTTTCTGGACAAGCTCAGTCGCCGCCCGGACTTTCAGGACTGAAGGGTTCCGAGAGCTCTCGTTTTTCGTCGAGTAGCTCAACATTGCCACTCGCGAGTCTTCATCGGTGAGGTGAGACCGGATTAAGGCTGCTGTAACTGCAATGTCACTCAACTGCTCAGCCGTTGGATCGGGGACAACCGCACAATCCGAGAGAAAGAGTTCAGGGCGGTGCGAGTCCTCGTCAAAATCAAGAATCTGGAGTGAGGATACCGTTTCGACACCTTCCTGTTTTGGGATGATTTTCAAGAGCGGACGAATCGCGCTCGAGGCAGACACCGTTGCTCCCGACAAAATCGCATCGGCCTGCATGGTCGCCAGCATTAAAGTGGCGAAATAGTTCGTATCAGCAACATACTCCTCACACTCGAGTTGGGAAAGACCGCGGAACCTTCGCAGCCCTTTGAACCGCTCGACAAAGCCTTCAAATTCTTCGCTGCGCTCCGGTTGAATGAGGCGAACATGATCGAGGGAGATCCCAAGCCTTCTCGCATTGCTTTTGATCAAGGCGCGATCTCCCAAGAGAATGGGAACGCCCAGATTACGGGAAGCAAAAAGCCGGGCAGCCTGGATGATACGAGGATCACTCCCCTCGGGAAAAACAATTCGCTTCGGGTGACGAGAGAGTTTCTCAGTCAACTTGTTGATGAGTGGCATGGCAAAATAGTAGAGAGGGTTTTGTTGAGCTTGGAGCCTTGTGTTGTGTTTCAGCACGGAAGATGCCGAAATCCTCCTGCGAAGTCATGCGAAAAAATCTGAGATCCCTCTTCACTGTTTCCAGTTCGACTCTGGGCTCCCGGGTTCTCGGCCTTTTTCGCGATATCCTCCTCTACGCACAGCTAGGCCTCAGCCAGACCAACTCTGCATTTCTTCTGGCATTCACCATCCCAAATCTTTTCCGAAGACTTTTCGGCGAAGGCGCTCTGAGTGCAGCTCTCATTCCGGTACTGGCAGATGCACAGGAAAAAGGAGGAAAAGAAGCAGGCTTCCGACTCCTCAATCGAACTCTTAGTCGACTCTTTCTTCTTTTGTTGGGACTCGTCATCCTTTTCTCGGTAATTGTATCCATCCCGATCTGGACAGGAGCCAGCAACAGCAATCGATATGGTGAAGCCGCTCGCCTCAGCCTACTTTTGTTCCCCTATGTGATCCCAATTTGCCTTGCTGCTCTGGTCGCTGGCTCCCTCCATGTCCTCGGGAGGTTCTTCACTCCGGCAATTACTCCGATTCTCCTCAACCTTTCCATGATCGCAGCGATTGGTGGTCCTGGTGTGTGGTTTGGTGAGACTCCTTTTGAGAAAGCGATTTGGCTGTCGGGAGGGGTGCTCATTGGTGGAATCCTCCAGCTGGGTCTACCCGTCATTGACCTGTACCGACAAGGATGGCGTCCTTCTTTCGACCTCGGCAGTGACAACACTTTGACGCAACTGCAGGGTTTGTTTGTTCCCGCATTGGCCGGAGCTGCAATACTTCAAGTCAATATTCTCGTATCCAGATCCCTTGCATTCCTTGTCGAGGCAGATGGGGTCGCTCTGCTCTACCTTGCGGCCCGTCTCGTCGAGCTGCCGCTCGGTCTATTCGCCATTGCCGCGGCCACGGTACTGTTTCCAGAATTCTCCCGGTTCGCCGCGAAAGGAGAAGTCGCCAGTCTCCGGGATTCCTACCGCAACGGTTCTGCGCTGGTCGCTGCTGTCACGGTTCCATCCTTTGTCGGTCTCGCCGTCTTGGGCGACACCATCGTCCAAGCCGTTTTTGGGTGGGGCTTGTTCGATACAGCAGATGCCTCTCTCGCCGCTCCGGTCTTGGCGCTATTTGCCGCAGGCCTACCCTTTTATGCCCAGGCGACCCTTCTATCGCGAGCGCACCAAGCACGCCAGAACATGAAGACGCTGGTCCATGTCGCTGGCTGGGTGTTGCTGGCGAATTTTCTTTTGAGTCTCACTCTGATGGTTCCATTCGGCATTCATGGTCTCGCAGCAGCCAACAGCCTGGCGGCAGCGGTTCAAGTCATCCTCCTCCATCGCAGGCTACGGACAGAGATCGGAGATGGAAAAACGTGGATTCCAACCGAGCTTTGGAAAGTAATTGTTGGAGGGATCATTCTCGCCACCTTTCTCCTTCTGGTGCCTGCAGTTCCTCCAGATGCTGACAAGGGAATCCTCTTCATTCGCCTCCTTTGGATCATTCCCGCAGGGGCAGTAGTTTTTGGACTCGTCCTGCTACTACTAAGGTTTGGCCCGCTCGAAGAGACGATTTCGCCACGTCTCAAGAGAAAATGATAAACTTTTCGAATCCCCGTCGTAGTTGTTTTTCAATACCAGAAAAGGTAACAGAACGATGACAACCGTTCGGTTAGATCGCAGTCTTCCGATTGGCCTGATTGGATGACGGAGAGAGATACGGACTTCCTGATTGTCGGGGGAGGCCTTGCCGGACTTCTACTAGCTTGGCGACTTCGGTCCCATAGCGTCCTTGTTCTCGGAGGAAAATCCGCGTCCCCGGCCTCACATGTAGCAGCAGGGGTTCTAAATCCAATCACCGGGAGCAGACTTACCTTGATGGAGGAATTCGACGATTTCCTTCACTGTGCCCGTGAAATCTACAAAGACGTTGGGCAAAGGGAAGTGCTCTATCGAGACTGTTCAATCAGGCGTTACTTCCAGAGTGAGGAAGAGATCAAATGGTTCGCGAACCGACAACAAAAAGGTGCTTATCGAAATCATCTAAGCGAAAGACTCCTTCCCGGCCATGATGGACCCGCCCGAGAAGACCTTTTCGGCAGCTTCTTCATCCAAGGAGTCGGTCTTGTTGAACCGTCAACAGTCGTCCAGAGAATCCGTTCTTCTCTCGGCCCCCGAATCTTCAATCTAGATGCCAATTGGGATTCGCTCTCTCTTCAAAAGGACGGCGTCGAGCTCAATCATGTGCGAGCCAAAACTCTTATCTGCTGTGAAGGCTACTCCGTCTTATCGAATCCTCTCTTTCGTTGGCTTCCCTTTCGTCCCGCCTACGGAGAAACACTCACGGTAGAGTGTCCGACGGTGCCCTCCTTCGATGAAATTATTCACCATCGAAAATGGGTGGTTTCACTGGGATCCCATCGGTTCCGCATCGGTTCAACCTGGGAAAGCCCAAAAAACAGAAAGGAGGGCATTGATGGCCCCTTCTCGATTCCCCCTCCTATCCCGACTGACTCCGGAAAGCAGGAGCTTCTCGAGGCCTTTCGCCTGATCTTCGGTTTAAACGATGATCCTGAGGTCGTGGATCACCGCTCCGGGGTCCGCCCCTGTAGTCGCGACCGGCAACCGTACCTGGGTCCACACCCTCGGCATGAAAACGTTTTTATTTGCAACGGCTTGGGCTCAAAAGGAACGGTTTATGCACCCCTGCTGACCCGCATTCTCGCTGACCATCTTGTTGGCAGTGGATCCTTGGAGAGAAAGTATTTGCCGGAACGGATGCTAAAACGAGGATTTACTTTCCCGTAGACAACAACTTCGCCACCCTTCAATATGGGAATGATGAAAATGACCCTACTACTACTATCCAGTCTCCTCCTGTCGTTCGGATTTTCGGTGAACGGACAAGGTAAGGAGGTTCCGGTTGAACTCTCTATTTGGTCTCCTGCCCAATTGGGTTCGACGACAGACAGCGTCCGAGGCATACGTTTGAACATCTTCTACGTGAAGAACGATAACCTTACTGGTCTCGACCTAGGACTCTTCGGACTCGGCTACAACACTGGCGACGTAAACGGGGTTCAGTTCAACTTCATCGGTAGTGTCGTCGAGGGTGACATGAACGGATGGCAGAACGGCCTTTTTACCCACACTGAAGGACAATTCCAAGGATTGAAAAGTGGACTGGTCAACCTGCAAGACGGAGACCTCTATGGATGGCAGGCTGGACTTGTCACCGTTGCCAACTCAAAGGTCGTCGGTCTGCAAACTGGCTTTTTCAACAAAGCTGGAGAAATGGAGGGTCTTCAGTTCGGCTTGGTAAACTACTCCGAGAAGCTCTACGGGGTACAAATTGGCCTGGCGAACATCAACGTAGAAGCAGATCCACTTTACTTCTTCCCTATCGTAAACGCTTCTTTTTAAAGACAGATTTCCCCCCAACCCGAACCGTCGTCTTCCGTAGTGAGGGCGGCGGTTTTTTTGTCACCAAAAAGGTAGGAGAGGATTCACCCCTCGACCATCCAGCCCATGTCCACCAATGCGTATCGGGCATAAACCTAGTTCGCCCTAAGAGCTACGAAGGTCAAGAGCCTCCTTCTACGGCACAAGCCACTGGACTCCATTCCTCGAAACGACTGTCACCGTTGCACTGCACCCAAAAATTCGAACTCGCCTCACAGCAATACCGCCACTACCACACGACTATGAAGATAACCCCATTTTTCCTTTGTCTGGTATCTGCCATCATTTTGACTGGTTGCGCAACCAGGATTGCTATGCCCAAACAGTCGGCGGACGGCTACGAAACCTTCCGCTTCTACAACCCAAACGTCGAGGAACTCCCCACCTTTGCGGACCAGTCTGTCGAGGCGATGGCCATTATACAGAAGAGACTGAAAAAGGATTTGGAGGATGCCGGTCTGAAAGAAGCCGGAGCAGATGCTGATCTAGTAATCACCTACCTGGTTGTGGTCCAAAACAACACGGTTACTACGGCAATCAGTGACTACTACCAAAATTCAGGAATAGAAATTATCGAGGCGGCTCACGAATATGTGCAGGACCACAAACCAAACCGTCGATTTGAGGCGGGGACGGTCATTGTCGACGTCATCGATGCCTCCACTCAGCGATTGATCTACCGAGACTTTGCTACGCGGGAAGTGATCAAAGGATCTACCGGTGAGGAGCGAAAACAGGCCATCGAATCCGCTACCGACGAGGCGATCCAAGCGTTTACAAACTAAGAGTTTGTTTTTCGCAGTTCAGTCAAACAGTAGTCGTGCTCCGCTCTTAAGCAGAGGAGCGGCGGCTTCAGCCGCCGAACCAAGGCCGGTCAACCCCGGACCTGACACAGTTGCTCTAGGTCAAGAGCCTTCAATAGTAAATCCAGGTAGCATCGGTCGCGGAGACCGATGACCCGCAAAGGCTGAAGGGTTATTAATAACACCGAACTCATCCGCCTCTGCAGACTTCAGCCCTTCGACAGGCTCAGGGCGGTGAGCTTTGTCGAACCGCGAGCTCAGTCGAGTTGGGGATGCTACTCTATCCTCGTGAGACAACCTTGCCCGAGTGACCTTCGAAGATAGAACCATCTCCTTCGTTGTTGAACCACATCCTTTAATCCTCTTTTTTCCTCTGATGCGTTCTTCCGAGATTCGGCAGTCTTTTTTGGATCATTTCCGCGCACGTGGACATGAAATCGTGTCGTCGGCATCCCTAATGCCCACCTCACCCAATCTGCTGTTTACCAATGCGGGAATGAACCAATTCGTGCCCTATTTTCTCGATGAAGAGAGAGCTCCATTTGAACGTGCAGCCGACACTCAGAAGTGCATCCGCGCCGGAGGAAAACACAACGATCTCGAAGACGTTGGGTTCGACACCTACCACCACACGTTTTTCGAGATGCTGGGAAATTGGTCCTTCGGTGACTACTTCAAGAAGGAAGCCATCGATTTTGCCTGGGAGCTGCTGACGAAGACGTGGGGTTTTCCGAAAGAGCGACTCTACGCGACCGTCTACAAGCCGGACCCCGGCGAACCGGCTGCTTTTGACGACGAAGCCGCCTCAATCTGGTCCCTGATCTTCGCGCAGGAGGGTCTTGATCCCGAAAAGCACGTTCTGACGGGCAACAAGAAAGACAACTTTTGGATGATGGGCGACACGGGTCCATGCGGTCCGTGTTCTGAAATCCACATCGATCTAACGCCGAAAGGGGGAACCGGCGGCATCCTCGTCAACCAAGACTCTCCCTGGTGCATCGAGATCTGGAACTTAGTCTTTATTCAATTCAATGCGAATGCGGACGGTTCCTTCGTCGATCTTCCGTCCTGTCACGTGGATACCGGTATGGGCTTCGAAAGGGTCGCAGGAATTTTGGCTACGACCAAAGGCTTCACAGACTTTTCCCAGCCCCCCAGCAACTACAACAGCGATCTATTCACCGATATTTTCGCCAGCCTCGAGTCACTCTGTAGTCACCACTATGGATACACCATGTCGGAAGATCGTGACGAAATCACCGGGCCCGAGCTGAAAGATACCTCCTTTCGGGTAATCGCCGATCATATTCGCACCCTTTCTTTTTCGATTGCAGACGGTATCCTTCCAGGAAACGAGGGACGAAACTATGTCCTCCGCAGAATCCTTCGTCGCGCAATTCTCTTTGGGAAGAAAATGAATATGCCGGACGGCTTCTTCGCCAGTCTAGCCCCCGTTCTGATCGAAAAGATGGGAGACGCCTTCCCGGAACTGAGGAAGCAGGAAACCGTAATCCGCAAGGTCCTGCAGTCAGAAGAATCGGCTTTCGAGAAAACACTGGATCGGGGCCTGCAGCTTTTTGAAAAGCAATGCGACGATGGAAGAATCAGTGGCAAGGAAGCATTCACCCTCTACGATACCTACGGCTTTCCACTCGATCTAACTCAACTACTCGCCCGGGAGCGAAAGATTGAAGTCGATACCGAGGGTTTCCACCGAGAGATGGAAAAACAGCGTTCGAAAGGGCGGGCAGCTCAGAAAAAGGAAACCATCGAGGTGAAGGAAGCGACCGGTGCCACCCAAACCCGTTTTCTGGGTTTTGAGCCCTCGGACCTCGCCGGTCAGCAGGTATCCGTCACTGGCGTTGTCGACATCCCCGACGGTGCCAAAGCCATCATTCTCGATCAGACTCCCTTCTACGCGGAAATGGGGGGACAGGTGGGTGACTCCGGCTTCATACGCCTCCCTAAAGGAGAGGAGATCCGGATTTATGGAACTCAGAAAGGTCCGAATGGAGAGTTTCTCCACCTCGTCTCCGACCCGACGAACGACCTGGATCAGATCGCTGGAGAGACCGTGGAGCCAAAAGTCGACCTTCGGCGGCGACAGGCCATTCAACGTCACCATTCCGCTACGCACGTGTTGAACTGGGCACTACGCAGATTGTTGGGCGACCACGTTCAACAGGCTGGTTCATTGGTCGATGACGATCATCTCCGCTTTGACTTCACTCACTACGAAGCCGTATCCGAAGAACAAATCGACGAAATCGAGTATCTCGCGAATGAGGCGATTCTGATCAACCAGCCGGTGACCTGGTACGAAACCAACTTCAAAGATAAGCCGGACGACGTCATCGCCGTCTTCGGTGAAAAGTACGGTTCCAAGGTTCGTGTTGTCGATGTCGGAGGATTTTCCAAAGAGCTTTGCGGGGGCACTCATGTTCGGAATACGGGGGAAATTGGTCTCTTCAAGATCATCTCGGAAAGCGGTATTGCAGCGGGAACCCGCAGAATCATTGCGGTGTGCGGGAAAGCCGCCTATCGCCTGGCAGAAAACAATTTTAATCAGCTCCATCACATGGCCAATCGACTGGGTTGCCAGCCGCGGGACATCGAAAACCGTCTCGATGCACTGCTCAAGCAGCGACAAGATTTGGAGAAAGAGCTCGAGCGGATGCGCCAAAAGGCGTCGGCAGAGGAAGCCGAGGCCGCTCAGGACAAGGCTTTGGAACTGGGATCAGGATTCAAAGCGATCATCGCAAAGGCGGAAGCATCCAATCCAAACGGATTGAGACAGACGGCTGCTCAGACCCTTGCCAAACTCGGCGAAGGTCTCGTGGTCCTCGGGGCAGAGCTCGGAGATAAGATCTCGATTGTTGCCCTAGCGAGCCCAGAGGCGGTCAAAGCCGGTTATCCAGCAGGAGACCAAATCCGTGAACTCGCTGGCCTCCTCGGCGGCAAAGGTGGTGGAAAGCCTGACATGGCCATGGGGGGCGCAGCGAATCGTGGTCAACTGGAGGAGGCACTGGGTAACTTCCAGCAGAAGTTTTCGAATTCGGTCTCAGGATAAATCCCGAAATCGCTCTAGTCAGAGAAGATCTCAACCACTTTCTCAGCGACTGCCTTTCCCAATATTCTATGGCCTTCGGCATCCGGGTGAAGGCCGTCAGCCTCGCTCACCTCAATAGAGCCACCGGCATCGACAAAGTGACAGTCTTCCAACTGGGCAATTTGGGCGTAGTGTTCGGCTAGTCTTTCGGCGATTCGTTGACTGCCGATAAAAGAATTCGCAAGCAGACCACGCCCTTCGACAATAGGCGGTGGAGCCATAACCAAGATTTCAACGCTGCTTCCGTTGTGACCGCAGCCTGAGTTTTTCACGTCCTTGACAAGGTTTCGCATACCTTTGGCGATCGGCGCAGCCTGCAAACCAAGGTGGGGTTTGAGATCGTTGGTTCCCAGCATAAGAATCACCATGTCCAGCGGGGAATGGGACAACAGACACGGTAACAGATAGCTTTGACCGTTGCGTCCTGGCAGAAGCGGATCGTCAAAGACCGTTGTTCGACCGTTCAATCCCTCCTCGATGACACGGTAGTCATAGCCGAGCTCAGACTGCAATACACCGGTCCAACGCTCATCATGATCGAAACGACCAAAAACCATGGTTTTCAGGTTTACGCTATCGGGCACACAACCCCACGTGATGGAATCACCATAGGTAAGGATAGTTCTCTGGTTTTTAGGCATTGTCATATTCAGACAGTAGTGCTCGCTCGCAGTAGAAAGCGACGCAGAGTTGTTGATCGCTATAACTCAAAAAGCAACGGTTGTAGCTCTGCGACGCCCTGCGGGCATCGCGAAGTGGAGGACGCAACGCCAAGCATGGGGCATGGATGATTGAAGATGCGTTCGTCCCACATGGATTCTATTGGTTTGGTCGCGAGCACCAAAGAAGTAGTGTATGGACTCGGCGCCTAAGCAACGATGTCGAGCACCGACTGGTAATGGTTTAATTACGTGTTTCCAGCTGAAATAATGCGATAAGGACCATTCGAACGCACATAGAAAACGCTTTCTTTATCCTCGGAGGATTTAACCTGATGCATCGCATCGCCCGACGAGCTTAGATAACTTCCGGGGCTCAAAGTGACTGTTTCTTCGCCCAAATACTCTGGATGACCCTCAATTGTGACCAAGCGAAAGGTGGATCCCGTGCTGTGAAGATAACCTTCAAAACCTGCGGGAAGCTTGATGAATGTTCCGTAGTCAGATCCATCCTCCGGATCGCCCCAAAGATAGGAAACTCTGGGACCATCTTCCTTCATGGGTAGCGTCGGGGGATTTACCCAGACGACATTGGATACATGAACGTTTACCGGCCTTTCGCCGCTATCAAAAGCCTCCTCTGGAGGCATGACAAGGTATGGGCCTGTATCGATTTCGACAAGAGCCACTGTCGTCTCCCCCTTGGCAGAAGTGATGTGCACTTCGCCTTTTGGTTGCGTCCAGAAGGAGCCGGGAGGCATCCACATGTCAGCCGCATCGGGATCGTCGTTATGAACCAAGCCGCTGATTACAACCGCGCGATAAGTGACATTGTGAATGTGTGGTGGTGATGAAAAACCGTCTACAAACTTGGCTAGAAATCCGGTAGGAACGAGACTGCTACTACAAAACGGACAATCGGTCTCAGAACTCTTATCGGGTGCAATCGCAGCATTCCGATCTCCCCACAGTGTGCCTGCTTGTGGGCTTCTATCGCCGCGAGCAGGATTCAGGGCTTCCCAATCGATTTCTGACGCGAGAATCACCTCTGTGCGGTTTTTGCTGCTACTTTCGGGCCCAGCCAGACTGCTGGAGAAAAGAGCAAGTGCGAGTATGACTTGTAGGCAACTGTCCTTCTTCCTCATTTCCTCAACGATATAATGTCCCCTTTATGGAACTAGAGCATGCTTGCTCGCGCAAGAGGAATCGCGCCGTTGCCTCAAGCGGGGGTGTAATTACAAGTGCGGCGTATCGGGCTAATGGCACTGAAGCGGACTGAAGTCCGCGCTCCATTGTGGTAGTCTTGAGGAGCGCGGACTTTAGTCCGCTCCGTTGGAATGGTGTGGTTTTCCATATTACCCCGTGGCTCTAATTGCACCCCTCAAGCGGGCTGATGGGCAGTGCTAGCCGACTTTGTCACCACTGCCTTGTTCAGTATTATTCGCAAATTCGACGACCAAATCAGTTCTGCTATTGATCGACCGAATGATCACTTTGTTTTCAATCCATTCGATTGTTGGTTCAGTGAGATCACTGTCCTCCACAAAGTGTTCGATTCTCTCTTTTTTTGTTTCTCCGTTCCGGTCGATCAGTTGAAACTTCACCACGATAGCGGGATCGACCATGTCTAGTACCGGAAACCCTAATCGCTTCGATATCTTTAGTTCGGTCTTTCGATCTGGGGACTCGAAAGAGTAGACCTCTGAGTAAGCGAAACCTCCGTTGATGGCAGCAATTGTATTGGGATTCGTAATTAAGAGTGCGATAAATCCGATTGGCAGGGCCCAGGCCAAGGTTATGGCCCAAAGTACCCAGCTGCTTCGTTTCCGTCTCTGAAGTCTCTTCATTTCTTAAAGAACGTCGAGGTGTCTGGAGCCAGGAGCGCGGAGCGCGAAAGTGATTGATGCCACCGCCCAGTTCGGTCTGTTTTTATGGGAAGTATCTTTCGCATCTGAACTCAAGCAGTTTGATGAGGTCTGGGTCCATGTAGTCGTAATCGTCCGGTATCCCCAAGACGGCTATTCTCTTTCCTGCAAGATGTTTTCGGAATTTTCTATTCAGCCGATTTCGATGAGTGTTCTCCATAACGAGAATCAAATCTGCCCATTCTATTTGTTCCGGCGAAAGAGGAACTTCTGCATCGTTATTTAAGCCTGCGGAGTCGACTTCTACCCCTCTTCTTTCGCTGAAGATATTCTCTGCTGTTGGACTTCGTAACTTGTTTTGTGAGCAGAGGAAGAGGATTCGTTTCATTTCTTTTTCCGAAAGAGAATTGGGAACAGACAACCCGCTAGTGGACTCCCCTGTCCGGTTGATTCTTAGGATTTTTCGCGATGGTCATCCGATTGACCGGATCCGCTTTGTTCAGCCATTCACCTGGGAATCTCAAGATAGGATGCCTTTATTGTGCCATTCTTCATGGCAACCGCATCAACACTGATCACTCTCTTTTCACTCCTCCAAGTCTGATTCCAATAGAGCCCTTGACTTCCACCTCGTCCGACTCCGGTAAAGTTATCCTTGCCACTCAACCAGTCATTCCAAGCTGTAAAGTCGAAAACCAAAGGGATGTTTTCAGAAGTAGGTCTCAGCAGTATATGAAATTCCCTTATACTTCCCGATAGACTTTCTCCCTGGCCGACTACCTGAAAATCAAAAGGTGGAAAGACTTTTTCTGTGATCGCATTAAAGTCTTCTTTTGATACGACCAGTCGCTTATGCTCCGCGCATCCACTTGACAATAAGACTGCGGCGATGGTGGTTGCGAGTAGTAGGGTTCTCATTTTTTTCTGCATGCGGTGTTGAGACGCGCAGGATTCGAACGATAGCCCCGACATCGCTGGGGCGGCAAGGGCAATCCCGGAGTCGCCTAATGCTTCTCCTTGCGGACTGCGGAGAGGGCAGCAATCAACGGCATCAGTCCTTGACCTCCGTCTGGTCCTCCGAAGTCGCTAAGAAAGTGGAAGCTAAAGAGCGACTGCTGCTGCTCAGCGCCGCAACGTGGAACTCTGGCGCGTTAGTGACGTTGTCCAAAAGCGACCTGTTCTGCGAAATTATCGTTTGGGCCGTAGCGATGAGTATTAGCCTGCCACCACTGTAACCAGCGATCTTTCATCGAACTCGCAGAGCATATAAACACGCCTCCCCGATAAGCAAACCAGTCGACCCGGTTGCCCAGATCCACGTAGTCAAACGGCTTACCCTGGCCAACATACCGCCCAAGGATCTTTGCTACGGACGATTTACTGTGGCCATCGCCCCCGAATCGCCATGAGCCGTTCCCGGGCTCCCATCCCAATAACCAGGCATCCAAAAGACCATCTTCTACCACGATTGCCCCAGAGGATTCTCTTTCCATATTGGCCAAGAGATCATTTAGGTTTCCTCCAGCTGGGATAGTGATTTTCGTCTCCATCAGACCCGTAGCATAGATCTGATCTTTCTGACGAAACGGGATATCCTGCAAATTGTAGCGAAAAAGGGCTTTCGAGATCGGCCAAGCGCTTCCTTCTGACTCTTGAAGCGCTTCAAACAGAAAGGGCACGTCATAGGGCCATGGGTCCCGCATCAGCAGTTCCATCGTAAGCTTTTGCAGTCCTTCTTTATCTACTAAGCTAAGGAGTGCGTCGCGAGCGGCTTGATTTTGAAAATCCTCAACAAATCCACCGAAAACTGTCCGCTCAATTCCTATCAGATGAAATGTATAGACCGCTCCAACTCTAGCATGCAGGTTATCACTCGTATCAATTAGTTTTAATAGAGGCGGTATGGCTTTATCGCCATATTGGGCGATCGAAAACATGTCGTCAGTGTAGCCAATGTATTGCCCCTTGCCCGTGAAGCGCAGGGACCACTCATCTTCAAGTCTAGAAATCAGAGTTTCCAGCGATGCCGCGGTGTCGATCGTTGCCGGAATCCACTGCCCTTCACCAGCATGATAGTCTTGAAGTTGGGAACCATCGCGAGTGCCAAGCAGTGGAACCGTTGGCAATAACTCACCATTCAAGGCCAGATTCGACGCGAGAACAGGAATTAAAAAGAAAACCAATTTGGGATTCATTTGCAGAACGTCGAGGACGGGCAACCCGCTAGTGAACTCCCCTGTCCGGATGATTCTTAGGACTTCTCGCGATGGTGATCCGATTAACCTGATCCATCTGGTTAGAACCTACTGAGGAAGTCTTCCGGCTTTGAAGATGTACTTCATGTCTACGGAGGGCTCTTCTTCGAGCGAAAGACTATACGTTGTGATAGATCCTGAGATGAGTTCTTCATCAAATCCACCCTCGGTAAATGTAGCCTCAAATTCAACTGGAGCGGAGAATATCGGAGGTAGATAGAAGCGCTCGGACGTTATTGTTGGTGGAGAATAGTTCTCTCTCAGATGTAAGTTCGTGATCACAGCCCGAAGGCGATTTTGATCGTCTATGAACGCCATATTGAGGACGCCATTGGAACCTCTGTCTTGGAAAAACAATTTGAAGGGCTTTGGCGAAGAAGAAGCCTCTTCTCCATCAGCGGTTACGATACTATAAACTCCCTCAAAAACGCCATGCCACGGAGTATCCTCTTTCTCTGATGAAAAAATGAATGTCTCATCGGCAAAGACTCCAAATGGGAAAATGGCGAATAGGAAGATCAGGAGATTTTTCATCTTTTCTTCTAAAGTCGAGACTAGGCGACCCTGCCTCAGAGGTCCAGCGTTCTCTGGGTTGTCGATTTCATGAGGAAGTTCATCGGGTTGCCTACGCCGATCGGTTCAGAGTGCGTGGTTCCAGTGCTGATGGATTTGTGGTGAATGGAGGCTAGGAGGCAAATCCAAAATTCTCGTCCACCACGAAGGACACAGAGAAAACAAAGCTCCCACACTGCTGGTGGATGGATTCTTTTTTCATTCTTTTCTTTGTATCTGTTTTGTTTTCTCGCGGTATACGGCTCTCAAATCATAGCATTTTCCGACAAACAAAATGAGACTTCTGAGAAAGGAAAATAGCGAAACCTCTTACTCGATGGAGCTGGATCAGCACGTAACCAATCGTGCAGAGGAGCTTGTTCGCAAATACAACGCGGAAACGAATATTCTTCGGCAAACGGCGGTCAATGATCTCGTGGCCACTGTCCGAGTGGCCTTCTCAGAACTGACGAAGCTTGCTGAAAGCAAGCAGGCTTCAAAGCGTCTAGCGACAAACCTCGTTCTTGAGCACGATGAAAACAGTATCAGCGTGTCAATCAGTTTCAGCCGACAGCTAGGACTGATACCTCATGATGTATTCAGCCAGCATTCCCATCAGCGTATTGCCCAGCGAGGAAAGATGAATGACGAATGGTTTACCAAGGTTCACGATAGAGTGGATCGGATCATCGTTCACGAGAGATTCCGTCACTATGTCCTCGAGTTCATTCAGTATCTTCGCCCTGATGGCCAAGAGCGCTTAAGCTGGTACCTAACACAATTCCCCCGGCTTGCCACCGGGATTAGCCTCGAGCCCGAAAACAACGGAACTGCGGACGACTTGACCGCCGGCATTGTCCGCGAAAGCAAAGCCGAGGAGATTTTACAACTCGACGCGGTTGCCTTCTACGCAGCCAGACAGTTCGACGGAAAGGTCTCCTTACAAGACATCTACATGTCATGTATCGGCCAGTTCGGACTCGTCCCGCCAGAGAAAATGCTCAGGCTTTATGAGCAACTGGAAGCAATAGGATATCTGGAAACACAGCGTTCCCGGGCTCACGGCGTTCATCGCAAACGACTCTCTTCGGACGCGTTTAACCTAAACGCCAGCATCGCCCACCCCGACCGGATCGTAAAACGTTTTCACGGTTTGAGTCGGCGCTGCATCAACTTCATCGGCACCGTCATTCTTATAGCGATCGGCACGTCTGGCGTCTTTCCACTCTTTCATTCCTGGGGCAAGCTTACCGAGATCTACCTGATGGATTTCCACGGTTTTCATACCTTCGCAAACTCGATCATCGCCGCTTACGTGATTTCGCTTGCTGGCATTATGATTCACGAGCTCGCGCATGGCGTAGTTTGTAAGCACTTTGGAGGCAAAATCCACCAGCTAGGCGTTACCTTTTACATGGGTAGTTTAATGTTCTACTGCGATACTACGTCTTCCTGGAAATTCCCTGATAAAGCTCAGCGTATCTACGTGTCACTTGGCGGACCGCTGGTAAGCTATGTCTTGCTAGGGTTAAGCTTGTGGATGTTCTGGCTGGCCTCGAGTCCGTTCTGGGTAGGAGTTTGGTACATCTTTGCGTTCATCAGCCTCATCGGGCTTATCATGAACTTCAATCCATTCATCCGCATGGATACTTACTACGTGTTGATGGACTGGCTGGAAATACCCAATCTCCGCCCACGGTCATTTGCCTACCTTCGCGAAGTTGCAGGGAATCTTTTCGGCAGTGGCAAAAAGGTTGAATCGAATCGCAGCACTGCTCGTGAGAAGCGTATTTTCTGGCTGTATGGCATGTTAGGCATTTTGGTGAGCGTTGCTCTGGTTGGCTGGGCTATTGAATACTACGTTCGTGCGCTCATGCGCGGTGACTGGCTGCATGCTCACATCTATCTGGTCATGGCATTTCTCGCACTTACGCTGATCAGACTGGCCTCTGGCATCGGGTCCCAAGTCTATGCATCGCACAACGCCGAAATCATTTTGAAGTAGTTTCGCTTGCCGGTCCGCACAACGCCGCCAAGCCAATCAGCGGTTCCGCATTGTAATCAACTTGGCTGACTCGAGAAAAAAGCGAAGCCGGAAGCGAACCCAAGCCACTGAGCGAAAGTCCCAAGGCGGTCGCGTTTAGATGAAGCGTCTGGAGTAATGCTCCCCACTCCGCATAGATCAATCGAAATGTGACTGCCTCGTATTTCCATCCGGTTCGTCCTAAACGGGCAGTCGCAAACAGCGTGATAGAAACAGGCCAATCGGCGATGGTTGCCCGTGCCAGCTTTGACAGCTCGGCTTCATTGGATGGCAAGGCTTCCAACAAATGCTCGCGTAGGCGGTAATGATAGAGCCCATTGGGAAGCCCGTGCTGGCCGGGCTGGGAAACGAGCAGATATAGCTCAAGCGGATGCATCCCGCCTCCACTCGGGTAAGGCCGCTTTGAAGCCTCATAGCTAGAGGGACTTGTAGGCTCGTGATCAATCAATCTGAGTGGATAAAAACTGGCGTGCAACAGCGCCCCCAGCTCAGTTGCCGTTAGGGGAGAAGGCTTTTGTGGGCGAAGCGATCGGCGGCTACCGAGCACGTCATCTAAACCAGTGGCGAGTTGTAGCTTCAGTTTCTTCGGGGGTTTGGCTAACCGCAGGATGTTGTCCGTCATCGGCGGTTTAAAGACCGGCGCAACTGGCTCGCTCCCCATGTGCGGGAAGGTTCCGCCCGAAGGATAGGGAGTTCCATCCGTTGAAGAAAAACGATGAAAAAGCCGACTGTGAAACTCCCAGTACTTTCCAATTGCGGGCAGCTGGCTGACGGGGCCGTCGAGCATACCAAGCAAACCAAGAGCTTGCTTCAGCCAATACCTTGTCTCCGATTCTACCAGCGATTCACGAAACAAGTCTGCTACCATGGACCAGTTGGTCTGAACGCTTACGGTAGAATCTCCAGACTCAATCAAAACAGAATCAGCCGATTGCCGAATAAGCGTATGCATCGCGAAGGCATTCGCATCATTTGGGGGTATGCTGAGTAATCTCCGTCGAAACATAGAGTCGACCCCCTTCAGGGAACACACGGACTCTTCGCCAACGGTTACGCGAAGCTCAATCTGCAGACCTTCGTGTAGTTTTTCCCAGACAAGGTAATCCTTGATCTGGTGACCTTGTTCGCAAAACCATTCATCCAAAGCCTCCGCATCAACCCAGCCAGCTCCGAGCACATGGCCCAGCTCGTGGACTATACCCGATGCCTCACTGTCCTGCCCTAAGGGCGGGCCGCCATGCACGCGGTAGGCGAATGATGGTGAACGCTGCATTGCTGCGACAAACGGTTCCAAAGGTGACTGGAACTGATTTCATTTTCTCTCGCGACTCCATTTTCATGAGTTTTGAAACCAGTTCTAGAAAAAAAATGGCATTGGGTTTAAATCCGTCTCATCCGTGCGCTCTTTTTGCCAGCCCAACTTGAGCGGTGCAGTGTAAAGCCTCTCGGTAGACAGTTGCGGGTGAATGTGGCAAAAACCTGGAACCACAGATTTGGTTACATTCAATGGCAAATCCGGTCGACTCATATCAGCCACCAACCACTTGAGATCCAAGGACAGAAACAGATCGCGCAAAAACTCGACTTCCTCGTTTAGCGAGGGAAACTCGAATCCGGGCACTTCATTCCAAGCGACGACGTCCCTTGCTTCCTCTGGTCGAAGAAACGAAGAATGCGCCAAGGGTTTTCCAGTTTGATTAATTATCGTAGCTTTGAGCTCACTACCGCGCGAACGATTATCAATCGCGAATGCCCAGAACTGTCCCAGCTCAGCGACTGCTCGATCAAGGGCGATCCTCGGTTGAAAGTGACATCCCAGGCCGAACATGGGCAAATCATCGTCGTTGTCTGGCAACGCGACTGCCGCAAAAACAGGTAGGCAGGTATCGATCGATAAGTAATAGGCAAGCAACCGATACCCGTCGCTGCATAGGCCCTCCTCAACCCTTTTTATGTAGGGGCTGTCAACCGTTGCCAAGTCAACCAACGGGCTATGATGCATGTGATACCACCAAAGCCCAAAAGCGTCCCGTTCAATCAATTCGCAAGTGCCTTGAATCAGTGCTTCTTCCAGACAATTGCCTGCCGCCATTCCGTTGGTGCTGCACGACATCCACTGCTGCGACGCCAACCTTGGGCTGCGTTGGATAAACGCTGCGGGCAACCACTGGGCACGACCTGCAGTCAATGACCAAGATGGCCACCAATCCATGATCGGATCATCAGGCATCGGCTCCGGTATATTGACATGCTCATCTACGCGGTTGAGTCGTTCCCGATCGCGGTATTGACGATCACTGAAACAAAGTAATTCACCGGGGGAAATGCACGAGGACGGCGCAAGTTCGGATGGACGGGCCCGATGCAATGGACGGGCATCATCATTTATGATACAAAACCGCTCAACCGCTTCGCCAAATCCGCTCGCCAGTGCGTTCTCTCGAGTCGCTCCTTTTCCGCCTGCTGCCATCGATTGGGAGAAACCCGTATTTTGTTCATCCCTGGGGGCCGGAGGAGTCGCAACGGTTAGGTAGCCAAAGTGACCAAAGTATTCAGGCACACCGTAACGACCAGGATAGTAAGCGAACGTTCCGGTCAATGGACTATCGTGCTTCGAAAAATGCTTGAGGGTTTCTTTTGCTGAGATAACGCGATGCCCGAAGCTTGCGGCATCATAGTCGAGAGTTTCACCAGTAATAGTGACGACCCCCGGACTGTCTTTCCAGTAGTCCTTATCGCCACAAATTGGGCAGTCAGGTCGATCAATGACGGGATGGCTTATCCAAACCTCATCCGCTTCGGACCACTGAAGTACGGTGTGTGCCGATGATTGACTAGACTGGTGGGACCGGATCCGGTCAACTACTTGCCGCCAAGCGGCCGAAGCCCGTTCGGCGATGAACGGCACGTCGAATTCGAGTGAAACCATGAACTTCAGGCGCTGGTTAAGTCGCAAACGATACCGCAGGCACTCAAAGCAACCGGTTTCGCCAGGAATGAAAAGCGGACCAACCATGGGCTCGCGTCCGTAAAACTTAACCGGCAAAAAAGAAACCCCGCGATTCCACGCATCTGCCGCTGCTGCCTGAGTTTGGCTGGAGATGAAATCTCGGGTCGAGTAGAGAAGAGTCTTATCGAATACCTCGCGTTCCTCGTCTGTTTGAGTCGCAAGGAATTCCTTAAGCTGATCGACCAGCGAGTCGGTTTCTCCCTCAACGGTAATTATTCGGGAAAGAAACTCCTTTTCGGTAGCATCGCAGTGCTTTTCAACAAAACCGGGATGTGAACTCGATGCATCCAGCCTTTTATCATCGCGTTCAATAATGATCCCTTCCTTTCCCAACTGAATCAAAACATAAAAGGTTTTATCCGCCGAAATCTTGGGAGCTAATGTTGCGGCAATCTGATTTGATGATTGAACACCATCTATCTGTAGCAGGACGGCCGCGATGAGATTGTCATCAACACGACGGTCGAGGTGTTCCGCTACAATAAGAACCTCTTCGCCACAGCGGATGAGCTGCCAGTATGGAGAAAATTTTGGGACCGTGATCATTGTCTGTGCTATAGCCCTTCAATTATTCTCAAACTTGAGGGTCAGATATAGGGCACTTCGATGAACCACCACCGAGTTGACCCTGCTATATCGACAGGCTATCGAGAAATCCAACGCCGTAGTTGCCCCGGAAATGACCGGGTCCAACCGTTACAGCCACTTTCTAGATCGCGAAGCCAGTAGGAGAACGCCTTACCTCAGCCACAGCAACCATTGGGCTCCCCGCTGGAACTACACGTAGCAGCCTTTCGACCTTCGAGTATTTCGCCGAGTTCGCCCTCATCCGGCTTTGGGGGAATGACAAATGTTTTTACGCCGGGTTCATCATCGATGACATTCACGACAATCGAATCGTCGAATTGGATGCCAAACTCAGCTAAAACCTTTTTAGGGTCACTCTTTAGAGACTGCTTAAATGCTTCGTCAGTCCAGCATCGAGCGATGATTTGGTTAGTTACGTTTACTTCTTCCATGATAATATGATTTCTATGTTGGTGATCCGAACTGAAAGAGATGCCGTGTCAATCAGCCATGATTACGTTTGATTCGGCTATGGCACACACTCCACGGCTATTCGTCAATCGCTGTTGTCGACCTTCAACCGCACATGCAGCCATTGAAGCCACCATTCGCTGACTTCCTGCCTTCCAATATTTCATTCAGTTCGCCCTCATCTGGTTTCGGAGGAATGACCATTGTTTTCACATTAGGTTCATCTTCAATGACTTTGATGGTAACCGGTTCATCAAAATGGACGCCAAACTCAGCCAAGACCTTCCTAGGTTCATTCTTCAAAGACTGTTTGAATGCGTCATCGGTCCAGCACCTGGCAATGATCTGGTTAATTATGTTTGTTTCCTTCATGATGGAATATCGGCCTCTCATACGAACTCTGAAAGCCGTGTTTATTCAACAAAAACGAAAGAAATTTTTGTAATCCACAGACGTAAAAAATGGATGAATTGAACAGGCGCACGCTAAGCGATTACTTAAGGCAGCCAATGGAGCATATTGGCGGCGACTTACTTGGGCCCAGCCAGAGGATAACGTTGCTGAAAGCCATGGTAGGCTTACCTCATGAATTGACAAAAGGATGTGTGGCCTGGGAGTTTAGGCTAGCGGAAGATGCATCGCCGGACGCAGACATCTCTTTTCGATTCAGCACCGTTGACAACACCAAGGATGATTTGCTGGACCTTGGCGTACTCAACGAGGGTCCGACTGAAGCTCGAGCAATGCATGACTACCTGACCAAACATCGGCGCGACAAGAATGGTCTTTGGTCGGTTATGGACAACGTCTGGGTTGAATACGATCAGGGCCAACATCATTTCTCGGCAGTCTATTTCGGGCTCGTCTGCCCTGAAAATCAAATGCGCATTTGCCTTGACCGATGTTGCAAGCAGTTCTCGAGCGTGTCTAGTCATTCAGACACCAGCAAGCTATTGGTCCAGAAGCTCGGTAGCTTGACCCGGTTACAGATCGGTCTCATGAATGGCAGACCTGACCAACCGATTCGGGCCTGCCCGGTTTTCAAGAACGGATCGAGCATCAGGCCCTATCTTGAGTCACTTGATTTGAAGTTCTGTCTCCGCGAGATAGATGACTACATCAGTGACTTTCAAAAAAAAGGCTGTAGCTTCATCCTTCAGCTGGATTTTACAGATCGAGTTCTACCCCGTATTGGCTTAGAAATTCACTTCAATTATCCAGAACCCAGTTTTATGGATCGCGCCAACTATGTGTTGGAGAGATTGACCACGGAGGGGCTTTGCAGCGATACAAAACGGTCAGCACTGACTAGGTTCCCCGGAGTCAGTCTAGTACTGCCTGATAGGACGCCACCTTTCTTTGAGCAATCGGCCGCGAGCATCGGCTATAACCCAGTCTGTTTGGAGCGAGGATTGGGTTACGTGAAGATCGTTTTCGAGCCAGAACATCAAGCAGTTGCCAAGGCCTACGTCGCCTCTTTCTATCGGAAAGTCCAGTAACACCAACGGAAACCATCCAATCGCTTCAAGAACATGATCCGCTTTTCCAACGAATATCTAACCGAGGTCGATATCGATTATGATTTCGAATACCTCAATCGATATGCAGCGAAACTCGCTGGCAAATACGCGGATATGCGAGCCTCTGGCGGTATTCTATTTAATCGAGTCAATCAGATTGAAGATCCTCAAGCCCTCTCAATCATTCACGGTATTCTCGAGCACTTGCAATTGGAGATTTGTGGAGAGCCCTATCTCCTTCTGGTAAGCACGCAAGGGCTACGGCCCCATATTGACGCCCGCACGGATCCTAGCGTCGACTGCAAACTCAACATACCCGCAAGCGATCTCTCCGAAGCATGTGTCCACTACTACGCTTCTGGCGATACTCCGGCAAGCTATGGCGAGCCCCAATTCAGTTACAATTACCGCCGCCCCACGATTTTGCAGACAAACATTCTTCACAGCGCCGGCGCTGGTGCCAACGAGCGCTATAACTTTCGCGCCGAAATAAGAGGCGACTACGAGAAGGTCCGCAAGCATGTCCTGGAGATATTCGAGGATTAGGCCGCAGGATCCTTGACCCAATATATTTCCATTCGCCCAGCGCCTTGATCGTATTCAAGCGGGCCTTGCGACGATATCCACCAACGGCGTTAACCGACACCAGGAAACCCAATTCTCGAGAGCGTATTGGACGAAGCTCTTGAGGTGAAGCAATTGCCCCGGCGGATCTTCATTTCCATAGACAGCTTCGAGATTTTTGGCCCAAAGAAGCAT
>JBCDMB010000029.1 GCA_038744685.1 Verrucomicrobiota bacterium | reverse complement strand
TCCTCTTATGTCGATATAGGATAGATCCGTGTCGTGCATCCCAATCTTGCAGCACAACACTGAACGAAGGTACAGCCTTTTTTACGAAAAAATGTAAGCTCCCAAATGGGCTCTCTAATTATGCAATGGCATTAGGGTTTACCCCTCGAAAAGCAGTTCCCGAGAACAAAAATTCGAAGAGGAACACCCGATTCTATTATTCCCAAGGAGCTTCCTTCGTCACTCCCAACCACTCCGGATAGGGCCTGCCATGGTCGGTCTGAGGAATAAACCCTCTTCCAACAGGTCGTTAACCGGGGATCATGATTCTACGACCGACTACTCTCTGAGCCGCGGCAGACCGAGCCTCTCACGCAACTCATTGACCTGACGGTCCAGCACCGCTGGGTCAGAAGCGAGCAAGTTGATGTGCCCCATCTTGCGGCCCGTGCTCGCTTCCCCCTTATCGTAAAGGTGGAGATGGGACCCTTCACCGGAAAGTGAGGACTCAGCGAGTGACTCACCAGCTTTCCGAAGGTCTTGGCCCAAAAGATTCTGCATCGCTGCGCTCCCCAAACTTTGCGGACTGCCCAACGGGAGATTACAGACAGCCCGGGCGTGATTCTCAAACTGTGAAGTGACGGAACCATCGAGGCTAAAGTGGCCGGAATTGTGAGGCCGGGGGGCCATCTCATTAATGATCCACTTTCCATCGTTCGTCAGGAAAAACTCGATCACCAAAACTCCCTCCAATTGCAACTCTTCCACGAGGCGACGGGAAATCGCTTCTGCCTCCTCAGCGTTGTCTAACGATTCGATTGGAGGCGAAAAAGTTACGTCCAGAATGTGGTTTCGGTGAATGTTCTGGCAGAGCGGATACACAACCACCTCCCCAGAGGGACTCCTCACGGCGATGACCGAGTATTCAGCCGAGAACTCAATCTTCTCCTCCAATACTGCAGACGCTCCATCAAAACCGGCCCACGCTTCCGCAAGTTTTGAGGCCGATTCGACGTTCTTCTGGCCCTTTCCATCATAACCAAAGTCAGCTGTTTTGAGAATGGCTGGAAAGGCGAAGCCTTCCTTCGTCACCTCATCGACGTCGTACACGTTCTCGATCAAGCGGAAAGGCGCTACCGGAAAACCGCTCGACTCAAGGAACTCCTTCTCCCGACGCCGGTTTTGCGCAATCGAAAGAACCTGGGCCGAAGGACGGATCGGTTTCTTTCCCTGAAAACGCTCCAGAGGTTCACGCTGAACGTTCTCAAATTCAAAAGTGACGACATCAGAAACCGCGAAAAGACGTTCCAACCCTTCTGGATCGTCATAGGCACTACTGATTTGCTCATCCACAATCGCGGTGCATGCGCAGGGCTTCTTTGGTTCCAAAACCACGATTCGATACCCCATTGCTCGTGCCGCAAGTGCAGTCATACGGCCAAGCTGTCCGCCACCGATAATACCGATCGTCGCAGGGGGGAGGATTCGCTCGTTTACCGCGGCCATCCCACTTGAGTCAGGCACTGGCTGGGTCGTCGTGTTCCGCTACCTTCTTCGTCTGTTCTTCCCGGAAACTGCGAAGTGCTTCCCGCACCTTCCCATCCTCCAGGCCAATGACAGCCGCGGCACTGAGCGCAGCGTTGACTGCTCCGGAACGACCAATCGCAAGCGTTGGAACGGGTACACCTGCCGGCATTTGGACGATAGAAAGGAGAGAATCCATACCATTCAAAGCTTTGGATTGGACCGGCACACCAAGAACGGGAACGAGCGTCATTGAGGCTACCATGCCCGGCAAATGGGCCGAACCCCCTGCTCCTGCAATGATCACCTTCAACCCTCTCTCTTCCGCCGACTTCGCGTATTCAAAGAGTCGATCCGGAGTCCGGTGGGCACTCACTACCTTCGCTTCGTAGGAAACACCCAATTCTTCAAGGGTCTTCGTCGCATGCTCCATCGTTTCCCAATCGGAGCGACTGCCCATAATGATCCCTACCAAGGGAGAAGAGGAAGTGTTGCTAGAGCCAGCCATCTCGCCGCTATCCTCAAACGTCCCGCAACCGTTGGCAAGATTCATTGAGGACCGATCACCCCTACCGAAGATACGCCTTACCGAGACCCATCCAAAATTTCAGTAGGATTCTCATCAGCTGCTTCAGGCTGCACGTTGATCGAGGCCCAGATCTCAAGTCCACCAGCGACGAGGTCTTTCAAACTCACGGAACCAGTTCTCGAAAAAGATGCCTTTTCTTCATCGATACAGAGACGGATTCCATCTCTTTCAATCGTGATCTGGCTCGCGTCTGGCAGGTAATCCAAAGCCTCTCGCAGCTGCGGGATCTCCTCGACCAGATCTATCGTGGCCTCTAAATTCGGTCGGTCAATGAACGGGAAAACGAACTCGGAAACCCGTCCTGAGAATATGACGAGTAAGGTATCGTCATCTAGCGCATTCGCCGGACCCTTCGAACTCACTCGTGTCTCCAGAAAGTAGTGACGGCAGTCTTCCGAGTCCTGACCAAGGGCAAAGTGAACCGAAAAATCAGAGGTCTGAATGGTCGCGGTTCCAACCTCCCGGGTGAATTCCAATTCCTTCCTCCGAAGTTCAAATCCATCACGAAAACTGCGGTAAAGTTCGCTCGCTTCCTTTTCGAGAAATTCCTCTCCGATTTTCCGAACAAATTCGGATGCCGCAGGGAAAAATCCATCAGGCTCATGGTGCCTACCTTTTAGGAAACCGGGAAGGCTACGAATTCGTCCAGTCCTTTTTCCTAAAAGGTACGGTGCTGAGCCTACTTCCATAACGAGTTTTCGAAAGAACGCTTTAGTCGTCGTTCCCGTTTCTCACTGTTTCGATAGCAGACTGCTCTGAGCTTCCGAAAGAACTTTCTCTTTCAAACGGATCCAGTACTATTCTATCCCTGAGATCTACGCTGAAAAGAACCCTATCCGGATCTGCTGGATAAAAGACTTCGGCAAGCGACTGATTCTCTGAATACCTCCACTCGAATGGCTCGGAATATCGCTCGGTCTGCTCGTAGTAGAGTATTCCAGTCCTATTTACCGTAAATCCATCCCGCGAAACTTCGGCACGGACACCGCTGTTGAATGAATCTGTTGGCACGCTTATGAGGTTGAGAATCAGACCTTGCGGAAGAGTAATACTATTTAATGTTACCTCCTGAGTAAACCGATCCCACGAAGACTTGATCCAAATCCCTGAAAATACTGCAAAGGAAAAAACTCCAAAAAACACAACCGCCAGTGAAACGACTAAAATTCTTAGCGAGTACTTCATACGATCGAATGCATTCTATCTACCAGCGAAGGACTTCCGAATGAGTTCCTTCAACCGATCTTCTGCGGTGGCCGAGGTTTTCGCCACGAATCCCTGCGCGTGAGCAAAATGAACATCAGACTCCTCACGAATTCGCGTAAAATCCAGCAACGGCGAATCGTTGAATCTCGACAGCCCGTAACCGTTACCTCGGCGATCGGGATAGACCAAACCCGACACCTCTCCCTCCAAACCCGCTTGCTCAACGAACAAACCGATCCCTGCGGAGGGTTCAGGCGGCATGGGGTCCGTTCGCGGAAGAAATAACACGGATCGCTTTTGGACCCCTTCGACCACCTCCCAGATCTCAGAGTGTTTCTCGATGAAGGCGAGTTTCTGCTGCAGTCCGTCAATGTATCCAAGAAGGTCCTCACCAATCATGGTCAGGAGTGAGTGAATCGTTGTTCCTGGTTCGATCCGGACTTGATCAGCAAATCGCCGAAGGATCGTCAGATCGATGGGAGAGTTGAGCTGATGAATGGCTTCCCGAGGCACGCCGAGAAACTCCGCAGTTTCCTTCGGACCTCGACAGTCAAACCACTCCGTGGGTTCCAACCAGGAGCAGAATCTTCGGGCGGCCTCATACTTCCCAAGAGCACGCAAGACGAGTGACAGCGAACAAGTCGGAGCCTGTTCCCGAGGGAACTGATGATGGTCAAAATTGTTGAGTTCGGGCTCGTGCCGGTCCCCCACATCAATCACCGCCACGGACGGATCTTCCAAGTCCTCCATCGACGGATCTCTCCGCTCAATGACGACTGGGTGAACAGCCAGACAGACTGCGCAGGCAAGCACCTCATCTTTATGAGCACTCCCCGGGTGCGTAACGATTCTCTCAATTGGAACGACAAACGGCATTCCGAAAGACTGCTAACGGATTTCTGAAGAGCAACCACTCTTACAGACTTCAGAAGAGGTCTATTTTTTTATGCGGTGTATTGGGGTGAGGGACGGGCTCTGTCCCGCACAAATCCTTTCGGCTGGGCGAACACTCCCACACGCGGACCACGGAGAAGTGCTCTCTACCGAAAAATAAATGAACTTACCCCCAAGATTGAATTGCGCACCGTCAAACACTACATCCGAGCGTACAGACTCCCCAGCACCCAAATCGATCCGGCCACCATGATCAAAAGGATCAAACCAGTGAATAGGACCAGCTGAAGGTCCTCCCTCTGCTGACCTTTGTAAGACAGATGAAGAAAAAAGCGCATGTGGACCACTGCTTGCAAGACCGCACAAATTACCAGAACCACGTAGGACGTGGTTCCACCTACCGTGGCTACCAAGGTAAATGGAATCACCGTAAGGATGGTAGCGAGGACAAAGCCAATCAGGTAGTGGTGAAATTCTTTGCTCTTTTCCATCAAATAAGCCCTCCCAGAAAAACAAAACTAAAGATCGCGATCCAGACCACGTCCAGAAAGTGCCAAAAAACCGCCCACCGAAGGATCGTTAGTTTCCAGTCCCGGTTCACCCCTTGGAAAAGGACCCCCGCGATGATCACGATGCACCAGAGAATTCCGCAACTCACGTGGAAACCATGTAAACCCACTAAAGACCAAAGCGCGGTCAAATAACCGCTACGGGTAGGCCCACCCCCAGCGGCGGCCATCGAAACAAAATCAGCAATCTCATGGTAAAGAAAGCCACACCCGAGAAGGATCGTGATCACCAGCCAGAAAACGAGTCTCTTCCGTGATCCCCGCTCATCCGCATGGTCCTGCTTCAGACTCAATACCGCCATACCACTGGTCAGACTGGAGACGAGAAGAAAACCAGTCTGCCAAGCCACACTTCCAAGATCGAAAAGCTCCTTCGGTCCGGGCCCGCCCGCAAGAGCGTGCGCACTCGACGCAAAAATGATGAAGAACATCCCAAAGGTAACCAGATCGCTCATCATAAAAACCCAAAAGCCAAAAACCGAAGTCTCCGCTTCGAGGTGATCATCTCCGTGCTCTTCTCCCAGATTCAATCCGGGGTGAAGCGATCCTGCTTGGGCCTTACTCATACGGCTGGCAATGCATCCGGCCTTGCGAGGCCTTTATTGGCTTCAGTGGATTCGTCATCACGGGTCACACCCTGACTTTCCCTGGCCTCGGCACGCCATGCCTCATCCACTTTCCGCACCTCTTCGGCCGGAATCACTATCTCCTTTTTGGGGAGAAATCCGTAAACCATTGCGGTCACCACGCACCCAAGGAAACTGGCAAGTGCCATCCACCAGATGTACCAGACCAGGCCAAAGCCCAACCCACACCCCAGCACTCCGATGATTAATCCATAGTAAGTCGTCGAAGGCAGTTCGATGTCCTCGTATTTCTCAATCGGCTGGTAAGCAGTTCCATCCTTTTTTGCCTCGGTGAAGGGGTCGCGGGAATGAACCTCCGGCAGGATCGCAAAATTCCAATCGGGCGCCGGGGAAGGTGTCCACCACTCGAGAGTGCGCCCGTCCCAGGGATCTCCCATCGGAATCGCCAACTTCTTCCGGTTGACGATGCTTCGCCAGAAAAGGATGACAATGAAGGTGAAGGCGAGACTGAGAAAGAGTGCTCCCGCGCCCGAAACCATCATGAGGGGAACGTAGGCGGGATCGGAGTAGTCGACAGTCCGGCGGGTCATTCCCATCATTCCCAACGGATAAAGCGGAAGGAAGGTGAGACAGAATCCGATGATCCAACAAACCGCAGTGATTTTTCCGTAGCTCTCCATTAGGCGGAATCCGAATACTTTCGGGAACCAGTAGTGAATCCCCGCCAGAATTCCAAAGAGCACTCCAGGAATGATCACATTGTGGAAATGGGCAACGAGAAACAGGCTGTTGTGTAGCTGGTAGTCGAGGGTTGGATTCGCCAGGATCACCCCGCTCAAGCCACCGATCACAAAGAGGAAGAAAAACCCGATCAGATAAATCATCGGGGTCGTAAAGCGTATCCGCCCACCCCAAAGTGTCGCCAGCCAGTCGTAGACCTTTACCCCGGTCGGAATCCCGATCAGGAGTGTGGCGATTCCGAAAGCCGCATTCACCGTGGCAGACTGGCCCATCGTGAAGAAGTGGTGCAGCCACACCATAAAGGAAACCACCGCGATACACATGGTCGCTGCCACCAACCCGGTGTACCCGTAGAGACGCTTTGCCGAGAAGGTCGGTGAGATTTCCGACATCACTCCGAACGCCGGCAGAATCAGGATATAGACTTCCGGATGACCAAACATCCAGAAGAGGTTGATGAAGTTCATAAGGTTTCCACCCATGTCGTTGGTGAAGAAGTGGAAATCCAGATAGCGGTCGAGCCCCAGCATCACGCAGCAGGCAGTGAGTGGAGGCATGGCAAAGATGAGCAGGATCGAGGTACAAAGAGCGGTCCAGGTAAAAAGCGGCATTCGCATAAACGTCATCCCTTTGGCCCGCATCTTGTAGATCGTCACCGCAAAGTTCACCCCGGTCAGGGTCGAACCGATCCCCGAAATCCCAAGCGAGATGAGCCAGTAATCCGGGCCAACCCCAGGATTGATCAACTTACCGTTGTAAGATGGATAGCCCGTCCATCCACCCGTCGCAAACTCGCCAATCAGGAGAGAAATGGTAATGAGAAAACCACCGGCCCCGGTGAGCCCTAGACTGATCTGATTCAATCGGGGAAACGCTACGTCTCGCGCCCCAATCTGTAACGGCACCACGATATTGATCAATCCGATCAAAAACGGCATCGCCACGAAAAAGATCATATTGGTCCCGTGGGTCGTGAAGAGCTGGTTGAAGTGATCCGACGAGAGAAACCCTCCATTCAGCGCCGTCGCCTGGTGCACCCGCATGAGCGTCCCTTCCACCACTCCCCGGAAAAGCATGACCACCGCAAAGATGATGTACATCGCCCCGATCTTTTTGTGGTCCACGCTGGTCAACCATCCGAGCAAGGGCTTCCACCAATTCAACCACCAGAGCAAGGCGATGAGCAGTACACCGCCTACCGGAATCATCACCGCGGCACCGGAGGTGATGAGAAGATTCAGATTCGGGTTCTCGATTTCCTGGACGAGGATGATCGAGTCCCAAGAAAGTTTTCCAAAAAGCGGATCAACCATATTACATGTGCATCATCGGCATATCCGATGCCGGAGGGAGTGGAGACTGTTTCGGATCGTACTCGGGACTGCCCGGCTGACTCTCAGGGGTCATACCCTCTCCAGTCATATACCGCGCAAGAACCCTATTGAAGATCTCCGGGTCTCCCAACACCATTTCGATAGGCCCCTCCAAACCCTCGATTCCTAGCGGCTTCTTTGCATCTTCCGAAGTTCCCTGTTCGGCCAGGATTGCGTAAGTCTCTGCCGTTAGCTCGAGGGTACTCTGTTTGGCTTCCTCCATCCGCTTGCGGTATTCCTCTTCAGAGACCGAATAGACCGGGAACTTCTGCTTCCAAAAACCTTCACCAGTAAACTGGGTGTTCATTCCCCGCGACTCCCCTACCCCGTCAGCAATAAAATTCAATTTTGTAGTCATTGCCGGCATCGCGTAAATCTGACCCACGATTGCCGAAATGCGAAGACTCTGCATCACCGTGTCCGTCGTAAGGGTCAACTCAACCGCTTTCCCATCCGGCACGATCAGCTCATCGACTAGGGCGATTCCTTCATCGGGATAGATAAAGATCCACTTCCAGTTCAAACCGATGACATCGATCTGGAGCGGGTCGTCCCCCAGCTCTTTGTAGGGGTCGAGGCGGAGGGTGATCCGGGCCAGACTCACACTCATCAAAATCACTACGAGAATGGGAACTCCCCACATCAGCCACTCCAACGTCTTATTCGACTCCCACTCCGGCAAATATCTCCCCTTGCCCTTCTTCCGACGAAAACGCCAAAGAACCCAGGGAGTCGCCAAAAGCGGAGGAATGATTGCGATCAAAGTCAGTATCGTAACCGTCTTCAAATGCTCCAACTGCGCCTCGGCTACCGGACCGGCGGGTTGCAAAAAGCTATCCGCCACTGCAACAAACAAAGGAAATTCAGCAATCAAAACGTATCAGCAACCAACAACGGCAAGCATCCCGATTTCGCGGGAAAAGGCTAGGCTAAAGTTACGGGAAGGATGACTTTCAACGCGAAGGCGTCAACTGATCCAAAGGAACCGAATGTAGCCTCCCGCCATGAGGCGGATGACGAGAGAAGCTCATGCGGATGACAGGAGACACAATGTAGCATCCCGCCGTAAGGCGGATGCCAAGAATCGCGGATGTGGATGACCAAAAGTTAGCCCACACCTACAAACCCCTCTGATCATCCGCCTCACGGCGGGATGCTACCAAATCAAAGGTCTAGCCAACGGATACCGGCCTCCTCCGAACCGGTCATCCCCCGCAATCTGACCTAACCCGTTGGTGGGCCGTAGCTGTCTAGTTTGGCAAAGGCGGTGCTCCGGTTTCTCGACTCCTTCGCCACCGGCGCAAACCGGCTGCACCCAGTGCGAGAAGACCGAGTCCCACCGTAGCGTTCGCGGGCTCTGGTATAGTGCCCACCCTGATCGCGCTACCGTCATCCTGATAGGCCCACTCGATCACTTCAAAATTTCCGTTCCCGTTGAAAACGGTTGTATTGGTCAAAACTACTTCGGCCCACCCGTAAACAGTCGTTCCATTCGAGTCGAATTGAAACCCAATATAACCCGTCTCACCACTCGTGAAACCCGTAGCTATATTAATCGCACCGTACTCGATGATTCCCCCAATGAAGTTTCGAAACGTATTCCCTGCGCCGACGTAGACGCTCGTTGGAAGATTGACGAGTCTGCTATTGCTCACTTGGAAGCCAAACTGGATAGTCGCCAAACTATTTCCGATTGAATTGTAGGGCCCGGAAACACTTTCTGCGATTCGGGTCTCCCTACCCCCGTCTCCATCGATATCCCAGTCGAATTGCGATGCTTCGTTATCCCCGACGATAAAACCGTTAGTGTTGACCTGAATAACGGCACTTGTTTCCGAGGCTACTGAGAAGAGTCCGGCCACGGTCGCCGCTGAAGACAGTTTTTTCTGAATCATCTGTTTTTTCATTTCCCCTTTTCCCAGAAACACGAATCTAGAACCCGCCCTAACACCGGACAAGGACGAACACTTTGGCATACGAATTTTTGTGGCCTATGAACTCTGTTCCAGGGTGGATTCGAGCTAGCTTAAACCGATTTCTGGCCGCCTTACATGGCTCACCCGCCTTCCAATTCATCCTTTCTTTCTTGGTTCGATGAGCTCAATCGGTAGATGCTTTCTGTACGAGAGATAGTCCTTGTCTTTCGAAAGAATCGGAATGCTCCAATGAACCGAGCATGCGCAGATTACAAAATCAGTATTCGACCCCTGTATGCCTTTCCCTCTGCAGAGATTCAAAAACTTGGCTGCTAAGATATAAGCTTCCGAGGGAACTATCCGGTCGACGAATGCCGATAAACTCTTTGAAAAAGCATCGAATGTTCGACCGTCTCGAATCCCTGATAGTATCTCCATTCGGATGGGCCCGATTATCTCCAGCCGGCCCTCTTGGATTAGATCAACCAGCTCGTCCACGTAGAACGATTTCTTTCCTTTCTTCTTATGAAGAGCCTCTGACCATATGTCGGTATCGACCAGAACCTTCACTTTACCTTTCTCTGTTTCTTGTAGTCGAACCCAGTGTCCAGTTCTACCTTTCCAAAAAAATCCAGAACTTTAAGCTGCTCCCTCCTCTGGACAAATTCTGACAGAGCCCGATGAACTGCCTCCTTCTTGGTCTTCGAACCTCCCAGACGCATCGCTTTCTTCAAAAGTGGTTCATCTAATTCTATGTTGGTTGACATGTGCAAAGCCTTGCACGAATGAGTCACAAGTCAACTCATCCAGAGAACGCTGCACTGAGGCCTGAAGTCGTCTCTGTTTCTGCCTGTCGGAAGGCTTTTGGAAACTCCCTGCTACTGACTCGGGATGGAAATCCGTAGCCGGTAGAACAGTCGTTCCGGGGCCGTCCGGGAATCTGTGAAAGTGCCATTGTCGCCGGATGCGACTGGGACAACACCGGGAACCGGCAAGAAGCTTCCAGTGAGGCCTTCCTGACTGAGGAGTAGATAAGTTCGTAAGGTAGTGTCCGTCTCGTAGGGCGAGAAGCGAAGCTCAACTGTGTTACTGATCAGATCTACGGACAAAATCTCCAGGAATGGAAAGGATTGGGGATCAGTGGGGTCAGTCAGCGCAATGAATTCATCTTCATTGCTGACGCGGTCGCCGTCAGCATCACCCTGACGGTCGGTGAGATCCGTGCCTGGGAATTGCGTACTCCAGCTGTTGTAGTCCCGCAGGTCAATGCCCTGCATGAAGTCGGCTAACGATGAGAACTGCTCGACATAACCGCTCCTCACCGAGTAGCTCGTTGAGCTTCCCCGTCCAAAAATCCCCCCAATGGAGCTAGTAACGATCGTGTAGTTGCTGGAAGAAGACGTGCCGTTTCCACCATCAATGCTGGAGATTGGAATGGAGTAATTGGTGCTGCTCTGCTGAGCAGAGACACTCGAAACAGCAAGAAAGAGAGCGAGAAAAGTTTTCATAATGAATACCAAGTCTAATGCGATTCAGGTGGAGAATGTTGCCCGAAGAGATGTGGCATCAAGTTCTCCTTATCTCATGATTTCGTTGCTTTGCTTCACTCATTTCCAGGGCCTTCAAGCTTTTGAAGCCGCTCGTTGAAACGACTCTGTTGGGAGCGAAGTTGCTCCACCTCTTCGTTGAGGCTTTTGATCTCGGAAACGAGGGCTACGCCAAGATCCAGGCCGACGGCAGCGTTGATGAGTTTTTCGCCCGCGGCATCACTGCTGTCCCAGGCGCGGCCAATGATCCGGCTGCGGTCGCTGGCGCGGATTTCTGCGGCGGGCTTGGCGACCGCCGTACCATCGTTCTGCCCAGAGGCGAGAAGGTAGTCTCCGGAACGGACGGGACCACTGACCTTCACCGGCACTTGGCCGATGAAGGCAACCTTATGGAAGCCCGTGGAGTCCGCTGGCTGGTTTCCGACCACGATAGGATTGGTCGAAATGACCATCAGTTGATCAAATGAGGTGGTGTCCCGAGTGATCTTGCCAGAGCGGACGGCCACCAGGTCTCCGGCCTCCAATTCTTCATCCGGATCGAGAGCCGGGAGGTATTCCGCGTAGTCGGCCCCAGTGGATTGAAATCTGACGCCACCACTCCCGTTGCCGTCAATTTCGCCCAAAACGGTGTCGTCTCCGTCAAAGAAGGCGAGGAAATTGGAGGCACTGGTGGGGTTAACCGTCTGAACTTTCAGAGCGAGCGCGTCACCACCCTCAGTGGCGTCGGTGTTCTCAATCACAGCCGCATAGTCGGTGGTTAAGCTCCCATCGATTGCCCCGGGATCCGCTTTGAAGAAGGCTTGACCACTTTTCTCGACAATCAGAGCGTCGGAGCGGTTACCATTAGAGGTGCCGTTGCCGATGACGAAGAGGCGATCAATGGGATTGCTTAAGAGGTTGGATACTGGCGTGTATATCGTATTGTAGGACCCAACCGTGGTCTCACTGAAGGACGGAGCTATCGTATCGGCACCCATGGCGGTAGAGAAATCGCCGCTCGCAGTCGTTAAAAAGCCCATGGCGGTAGAGTCTAAGCCGCTGGCAGTCGTGTTCCGGCCCATGGCGGTAGCGCTGTTCGCGCTGGCAGTAGTGAAAAAGCCCATTGCGGTGGCGCTATCGCCGCTCGCAGTCGTTAAAAAGCCGATAGCGGTAGAGTTTAAGCCGCTGGCAGTCGTCCCGTTGCCCATGGCGGTAGAATTCTTTCCGCTGGCAGTCGTGCTGTTGCCCATGGCGGTAGATTCGTCGCCGCTGGCAGTCGTCCCGTTGCCCATGGCGGTAGAGCGGACGCCGCTTGCCGTCGTGCGTTCACCCATGGCGGTAGCAACGCCGCCACTGGCAGTCGTTAATTGGCCCATTGCGGTAGAAAAAAAGCCGCTGGCAGTCGTGCTATCGCCCATTGCGGTAGAGTAAAAGCCGCTGGCAGTTGTTCTAGAGCCCATGGCAGTGGAACGGAATCCCGTCGCGGAAGAATCCGGGGCAATGACGGTTTGAGCAGTTAGGGAGAAAGGCGTCGAACCGAGGGGCTGATCTGGACTCAGCTGTTGGATGCCATTGCTACCGTCATCGAACCAGATCCTGAGGAAGACATCGGGCTGGAAGACGTTGCTTCCGGAGATACCCGGCATGATGTCCGGATCACCCAGCCGCAGAGAGTAATTCCCTGCGACGACCGGGATTGATTCGAACTGGCTCGGGCGTGAGAGTGATGATGGGGAGTCGGTTTCGTTAGTCCAAAGCGCTTTCTCCGCTGGTTGGGGAGCTGTGATCGTAGCGGTGGGAGAGGATGTATAGCCTGTTCCCGAATCCGTGATTGTGATAGCTGTGACTAGTCCTCTGCTTGAGATGAATGCACTCGCGGCTGCCCCGAAACCACCGCCGCCACTAATGGTGACTGTAGGAACGGATGTGTAACCTGATCCTCTTGAGTTTAGGATGATTCTATCGATCTCGCCATCCACCCGACTGGTCACGGTGGCAGAGGCAGTCTTGGGGGTGTTGGTCAGAGGATTTTTGGAAACCAGCATGAAATAAAACCGGCCGGTGCCGGTGAAGGGCTCGCCATCGACCTCAATGAGACCCTGGTAGGGAATGGTAGTGGGCACTTGGTCTTGAGCTTGTGCAGTCACTAGGAAGATGGCTGCGGCAAAGGTGAGCAAAACGTGTTTATTCATGTGATTGGACTGGATGTGGATGGATTCACGCAGTGAATTCGGAAAGAGAGGAAGCGTTCAAACCGTCGGAAGCCCACTTCAACAGGATTGAGCGTGAAAATCGAAACGCCTACACCGACGGAACCGTGTGAAGCTACTCTTTGAAGGGACCTTAGTGGACGCGGGACAGTGGCGAAGAGGTCAAATGGGATGCGTTTGAGTTCCATGCTCATGGGAGAAACCGACAGCACCTCACCATTTCAAATGGGTGTAACTCTGCATCTTCGAGCCGTGGCAACCACATACTTTGAAGCCGCATAGGCAATCGAGTCCTGACAGGTCTTCCAGAGCCGTAAGAATCAAGCAAACCATCTGGAGAGACCCCTACAGCGAAGGCCGAATGGCTGCAACATCGAAAAGGCTCAGCCTGCCGGTTGACTCTAAGATTCTATGGGATCGTTCAGTGGGTTAAGTAGGCCTCGTGATCTCGACCAACCGTAATGCGCACCTTCTCCATTTCTGAGCGTTTGTATGGTGATCATCCTTTCCTTGGACGTCTGATTGGTGCGACCGCAGAACTAACCAGCCTAGTCACTGCTACCTAGTTTTGCCCTGTTGCTCGCATGGACGATCCACACGTTTGGTTCCGGCTAGGTGCCTGTGCCATCTTCTACACTGATCTGTATCGGGTTCAGGAACCCATCTACCAAGTGTTCACCAGAAAAAGGAAAAACCCAGATGGTGGCTCGCTCGAGGGAGCGCAATCATCGAGTCAACTAGCCTTGCACCCGCTACTTCCAAACCAATGAGATGACGAATGAATCCGCTACGATTCAGAATCCAATTCAGCCATCGCAGCTTCAATATCATAAACCTGAACATCGGGCCGAGGCTCGTTGTAATTATGATCGATCACGACGTAGATCTTCCCGTCGTAATAGGAAAGATCCGCCGCGGCAGAGGGCTCAACCTCGAACACATACTGAAGGGCGGCGCTCTTTGCACCGAAAACCAAAACCGAGGTGTATTGCTCAGTCAGGAGGAAGTAAGCTCCGTCATGGTAGGCGATACCGGAAAACGCGAGTCCGAGTAAATCCCCGTCCTCCTTCACAAAAGAGCCAAAAGAGAGTTGGATCGGAGTGGCCGTTTTCAAAGCGAGCAACTCCAGAGAGCCCTCAACGGTTGCAACAAGTCCATCCGGCGTTTGAGCAATCCCGGTGAACTCAAGAGCTTTTACCGGATGAGACACCGAAAGGGGCGCAACCTCCAGCCACCCTCCATAGCTATCCTTGACCCAAACAGGAATTTCTCCCAGCTCGCCGACCCCAATCAGACGACCCTCCTGAACCTCAATTCCCTCCAGGATCCCCTGTTTAAACAGAAGGGGTCCCTTTCGTAATACCGTAGAACTCTTGGTTTCCTTAAAGTCGACCCCCAACACAAAGAGTTCCACCTGATCAGTCGAAATATAAACCTTTCTGTTTCGATGTTTGATGCCGGAAGGTTGTTCGATTCCTTCTGGGAGGGGAATCGTCTCGACCGGCGTTAGAACGGCTGAGATCTTTAGCGGCCCTTGGGAAGCAGGGCGGATCACTTCCTCCTCCTCCCCAAGCTCAGTGAAAACATCCAGCACAAGGTGAACACCGAGCCGGGTATTCAGAATACTGTAGGCGAGGAACAAAACCACCGCAGCGAGGATCAATCCTTTCCACGAAATCAGAAATTGGATGAGCGAACGGGTGATTCTTCGTAGTGATTGGCCGGATTCAGTCATTGGCTGCAAGGACACTCCTCAAAACCTCGGTTGAGTAAAGACCCAAGAGACCGAGGTTCAAAAAATCGTTCGAGAAAAGAACGAAAGAGAGCCAAGCCACTAATAGCTTCGTGACACTCGGTGCTCTTCGTGGTGATTCCAACGTTCCAAGAACATTCTCCACCAGAACAAACGAGGACCTCCCAGAGATGAAAACGAGACTCCGCGCGCCCTGCGCTTCCCTAAGAGGAATCCTCACTCTTTATGAAACCATGACGCGGACTTCACGCTTTCTTCACGTGCCTTCTGGCAGACTCCTCATCTCCTACTCACAAGCGGCAATCTATGAAACGAAATCTATCTATCCTCTTGTTCTTGCTGTGCGCAACGACCCTGTTTGCGGATACAAATCGCAACCCGTTCGGCCCTTGGTATCGGCAGGACTATGAGGAGAAGCCGTGGTGGATCGACGGATTCCTTGGGTGGGGGATCGAACCCACTTACCCGGGATCAGATGAAACCGAAGGTGAAATTTTTCCGTTCTTGCGTTTCTCAGTGAAAGACAAGTGGAACAACCGATACGCGGTCTATCCGATCGGGGTTTCCGGATCATTCGACATCACGGAGGACTTCAACTTTTTCGTCGCGATTGAATACGAGGCAGGAGGAGATGGTGAGAGCGCGGACTTCGAAGGTCTTGACGAAATCGATGATACGCTCGACGGGAACTTTCAACTCTCTTACAAATGGGACAGTTTTTACGTCTACGGCTCCCTTCAACCCGATATTCTGGGCAGGGGAAAAGGCCTCGTCTGGTTTACCGGTGCTGGCTACGACTGGCAAATCACCGACCGGGTCGCTTTCCGCCAGCGCCTTGGTCTCACGGGAGGGGACAAAACCCATATGGAGACCGAATTCAATATCACCGCCCAAGAGTCGGAGCGGACGGGTCTGCCCGAATACAATCCCAAGGCCGGAATCAAGAACATCGAATACGTAGTTCAATTCCAATACGACTTCACCGAACATTTCAGCTTTTTCACCTTGATTCAGCTGGAGCAGTATTTGGGCGAAGCAGCAGACAGTCCTTTGGTGATGAGTGATTTGACCGCAGCAAGTGTTGCTGGAGTCTTCATCCGTTGGTAGGGTCAATTGATGCAGGTGCTATTGATCGAGGATGATGTGGATCTTTCCACGACCATTGCAGAGTACCTGTCTGCCCGTGGGGTGGAATCGGACCACGCCTATGATGGACTGAGCGGTTTGCATCTAGCCACCACTTCGACTCCGGACGCGATCATCCTTGATATCGGGCTTCCGGGCATCTCCGGATTGGAGCTCTGTCAAAAGTTGCGCAAGGATGCCAAGGCCGATCTTCCCATCATCATGCTAACCGCCCGGGATACCATCGAAGACAAGGTCGAGGGATTAAGCACAGGGGCGGATGATTATCTCGTCAAACCCTTCGCGTTGGCGGAGCTACATGCCCGGCTGCAAGCTTTAGTCCGACGCAGTCAGGGCATCACCACTCGACAGATCGAGGTGGCTGACCTTCTCCTCGACCTCGACGTCCGTTCGGCCAAGCGCGACGGTAAGCCACTCGATCTGAGCCGACTCGAGTTTGACCTGCTCGCAACCCTCTGCGCCATGAGCCCCGAAGCGATCAACAAAGAAGAACTGGCCAGGAGGGTATGGCACGAGACCTTCGTCGAGGATGAGACGATCCGCACACACATCTATCAACTCAGGCAAAAGGTGGATAAACCATTCTCCCATCCGTTAATCCACACTATCCGCGGCTATGGTCACGCCGTCCAAGCACGCCATGCGTAAGCGGTTGATCTGGGCGTTTGCTCTTTTTTCCATCGGGCTCGCATCCTTGTTCGGATTTCTGATTTTCCTCGTCTACCACGAGACCGAGGACTGGACCTACCGCAAGCAATTGGCGAAGGTCATGGCGAACGCACAGAGTGGTGAGACGGAACCTCCCTTGGTAATCGTCACTCCTGAACAGGACGTTCCAACAGCGTTAGCGGAAAGGATTGCGACGTTAGAGGATGGATACCATGAGTTCTCCCACCCCAAGGAAAACGTCGAGACAGCCGAAGAACTCCACCTTCTCATCGTATCCGAATCAGACGGCACCCGTATGGTTGCCATCATGCGCACACCGGAAATTGAAGCGTTGGAGAAGAGAGCCACAGGAGTCATCTGGGCCGGTGCATTGGGTCTTTCTGCGGCGGGCGTTCTCATCGGTCTCCTAATTGCCAGAATCTCCGTTCGCCCAATTGAGGAACTCACGCAATGGCTCCAGAGAGATGACCCTACCGAGGCGCCCCCAAAAAATCTGCCGGACGCGGAAACCCGCTTACTCTCCGAAGCGCTGGAGCGTTATCTGGTTCAACGCACCAGCCAACTGGATCGGGAACGCGCGTTTCTCCGTGAAGCGAGCCATGAGCTGCGCAATCCAATCAACATCATCAAAGGCCTCAGTGAAATCGCGGAAGAACAAGGACTCTCCCCAGACGGCCTCGAACGACTGAAAAGGTCGGTCCAACGCATGGAGCACACCGTGGAAGGCCTCCTTGCCCTCGCGCGCCAGGAGCAACACCTGTCCGGCGCCAGCCTTGACCACGAATGGGAAACCATGATCGCAGAATACCGCGAGAGCTTTGCAGGAACATTATCGGATGCAAAGGAATGGGATCCACTGGAACCTCTTGCAGTTCGGATGGTGATCCTTGTCGCTGGAATCCTGCTACACAACGCCATCCAGCACGCTGAAGCGAATACGATCACAGTCTCCCTTACCGAAGAATGCCTGACCGTCCGCGACAATGGCCGGGGAATGGATGGACTTGCCGAGATCCAGAACGCCCTCGACCGCGGCCATCCCCTACCCTGCGGCGGCCTTGGCCTCGCTCTTGTCGCCCGCATCTGCCGACGAATGGATTGGAACCTGTCTTTTGATGCCAGCGAAGGACTCACCGTGCGGATTGGGTTTCGTCCAGCAAAGAATCCAGAATCTGTCCTCTAGGATCTGTTGCGCTGCCACGTTCCGGATGAACGACTCTCATCAAGAACGGATACTCATTATCCGGTTCAAATCGATCGGCGACGTTCTTCACACGCTCCCAGCGGTGAACGCAGTCCGAAAGAACAGGCCCAACGCTCACATCACCTTCCTTGTATGCAAGTCCATCGCCCCATTGCTGGAAGGGTTCGCATCCGTTGATGAAGTGATGGCAATTGATCGACCTGCCGTTAAGAAATTTTGGCCTGCGGTCCCGGTTCTTGTTTCGCTTCTCAGCCTGATTCGAAGCAAGAGATTCACCCACGTGATCGATTTTCAGGGTTATGGAGAAACTGCCTGGATCACGCGATTTAGTCGAGCCAAAGAGCGATGGGGATCGGTGTACAAAGACTCGAGAAGTCGGTTTTACACGCGCCCCGTTCTTCGGAAACTCGACCGCCATACAATTGATTGGAATCTGACGCTGCTGAGAGAATGTGGACTTCGGGAAGATTCACCTGACAACCGGTTTGTTCTTCCCAACCGCTACCGACAACAGGCGGCGGCTCTCTTCAATGAATGTGGACTCTACCCGGATCGACACACAGTAATGATTCAGCCGTTCACCAGTAGCGTCAGGAAGGACTGGCCATTCGAAAGGTTTCTAACGGTTGCCGATCAACTCCGTTCCCGTGGAGTGCAGGTCGCGTTCTGCGGCGGCCCGTCAGACAGACTCCGGCTCGAAAATGCTCGATCCAAGGCCTATCCTGTATTTGCCGGCCACTCCCTTTTAGTAACCGCAGGCCTCCTCTCTCTTTCTCGCATGGTTCTTGGAGGAGATACCGGCATTCTTCATCTGGCGGTAGCGCTCGAACTCCGTGTGCTGATGGTTCTAAATCGCAGTGCGGACACTCCCGGATGTTCCATACCCTACCGTCATCGCGACTGGACCATCGATCCACTACCCGGCGGAGACTTGTCCACGATTTCCACAGAAAGTGTGCTCGACCGATGCCTGACCGGCCTGGACCTTCAAGCGGAAAACCCATCCAGTTCTGAGAAGCTATTGACGGCAACCTAGCGAAGGGTTTGCGAAACGCCCCACTGCTGCCCTAGGCTAGATCCGGGATAAACTTTCTTTCAACCCCTCTTGCCTCTTACCAAGACATCCTGAAGACAGTCGATGATTTCTTTCCGTAGCGGCTGCGCCCGCTCGTGGAGTCCCCGCTGAAGCCGCTCGTAGTCAGCCCTTCCCTCGGGCGTCTCAATGGGAATGGGATCGAAACCGAGAGAACGGCAATCATAGGGGCTTGCCCGCATATCGAGGATGCGTGCCTCGATCGCGAATTCGAAACACCGCCACAAGAGGTCGCTCCCCACCCAGGGCATACACTGACCGCAGATCTTATAAAGATCCATATTGGTATGAAGGCAGCCACATTGCTCATGGTCGATTCGGGTCTCCTTGGTGGGTTGGACTCGGTTAAAGGGTTTTGCCCCTTCGCTGAAGAATCGAAACGCATCGGAATGGCTGCAAGCGATCGGTTGGCTCCGCACGAACGCGTCAGTTTCCTTCTGGCTTAGTCGGAGAGGCAGTTGTTCCGAATGGCGGATCTCGCCCTCGAAGTCTCCGCGATAGACCATCGCCCATTCATGCATCCCGAAACAGCCAAACTTGGGCGGACGTTCGTAAACCGTCTCGCAAAGTCGGAGGGCCATTTCAAGACGGTGGCGCGCACTCGGCTCCATTCGACTCGGATCGAGCGTCGCGTCATTCGAATCATGCCGGTAGAATCGATGTTGATAGAAGGTCTCCTCACCAGCACCAGTAAGGGTGATGCCAAACTGCGGATGCCAGACTTCGAGCTGAGTCGGCCTGACCCGATAATAAACAAACAGAAAATCGTAGACAGGATGAAGTGTTCCACTCGCTCTTCTCTCGCGGTAGGGATCCGTCCACTGATTTGCGCGCTCATATTGACGCTGAGCAATCGCCCGCCAAACCTCCTGCGGGTAGACCGCACCGCTGGTGATCGTGGACTCCATAGTCAGTATTTCACAAATTTCAGGGATCATGTAAAGGGTCAGAGGTCCGGCGTAGCCGGAAACCGCTTATGCAGCGCTTATTGACGCTTATCCTTTTAAAAAATTCTCACAGAGGCTCAGAGCCCACGGAGCAGAAAGCTTGCATATTAAAAATAGTGAACACATGTATATATTTTGATGAACTAAAACAATATTGGATCAATCATCGTTACTGCCGCTATCCAACTTCACCAGAAACTTGGACCCGGGCTCCTTGAATCGGTTTATGAGACCATCCTTGCTCGTTCTTTGGAGAACGAAGGTCTACCCGCAAAGCGCCAGCACCCCGTTCGCATTGAATATGACGGAATGACTTTTGATGAGGGTTTTCGTGCGGACCTTTTCGTGAACGAGAAAGTCATCATTGAATTAAAGTCGGTTGAGAAGATTCATCCGGCGCACAAGAAGCAGCTTCTTACCTATTTGAAACTCACCGATTGCCGCCTTGGTTACCTTCTAAATTTTGGGGAGGAACTGATGAAGAACGGAATCACCAGAATAATCCATGGAAATCTAAATCCAGAATAACCATCCTATTCTCAACATCCTTCGTGCGCTCTGCGCCTCTGTGAGAGAAGTTCTTTCGTCCCCAGCTTTCTTTAAGGCAACGCACATTCAGGATCGCCTGCGGACGTAAGTTGAATCCTGTTTCATCCTTATAACAATTTACCTCCACTTCGACTGAATGAAAGTCTTAGTCATCGGCAAAGTCTACCCCGAGCCCCTCTCGAGTGCTGCTGGCACCCGGACGATGGGGCTTATCGATGCGTTCTTAACCGTAAATTGGTCAGTGACCTTTACGACAACGGCAGAGCCCACCGAGCACTCCGACGACCTCCTCAAGAAAGGTGTTTCGACCAGAAAATCACAAGTCAACGATGACGCTTTCGATCATTGGGTGCGATCGCTGGCGCCAAACTTCGTAGTGTTTGACCGCTACATGACGGAAGAGCAATTCGGCTGGCGAATCGAAAAAGCCTGTCCCGATACCTTACGAATTCTCGATACCATTGATCTCCACTGTCTACGGGAAGCACGCGAGCAGCAGTTGAAGCACGGGGGTAACCTGAATCTTTTCAATGACGTGGCACTCCGTGAGATTGCAGCGATCTTTCGTTCCGATCTGAGCTGGATCATTTCCGAGTTCGAAATCGAATGCCTACAATCGGTCTTTCAAGTGCCTGCCACTCAGTTGAGTTATCTGCCTCTGATGTTGGATTCGCCTCTACCTTCGACATCCACTTTCGAAGACCGAAAAGACTTCGTGATGATAGGTAACTACCTTCACGCACCCAACTGGGATGCCGTCCACTGGTGTTGTGATCAAATTTGGCCGATCATCCGCCAGCAATTACCCGACGCCGCGCTTCACCTATACGGCTCCTATGAGCCGGAAAAGGTCCGGCAACTAGAGAACGCCGCAAACGGAATCTACTTCTGCGGTCGAGCCGAGGAGTCGATGAAAACGCTCGGACGTTACCGGGTAAACCTCGCACCTCTCCGTTTCGGTGCCGGACAGAAAGGCAAGGTCGCTGACGGCTTTTGCTCCGGCACGCCGACAGTAGTCACACCCATTGCAGCGGAATCGATGAACGGGCCCATCGACTGGGGCTGCCTGATACACGCCGATGCACCCGGTCTCGCCCAAACCGCTGTGGAGCTCTACACGAAGCCGGATCTATGGAAAACGGTTCAGCACCAAGGCTACCGCATCGTCAAAGACCGCTTCCTCGCCAAGGAATGGGCACCCAGCCTGATCGAACAATTAAAATCCCTTACTACCGAAAACCGCAAAAACCACTTCGTCGGCCAAATGCTCCGCCACCACCACCACCGCAGCACGGAATACATGAGCCGTTGGATAGAAGCGAAGAACCGATTCAACTACGAAAAATCCAAGAGGTAGCCACGGCGCTCAGTCGCCGTGAATGTGCCTCCCATATATCTTATTCTGCAAAGGCCCATCCCGATTCCGATCATCCAATCAGTCTCTTTCCCTGGAATGCGAACAATTAAAGTATTACTTACGGCCTCGCGGTTTACTGAGTTCGTCACACTCCTAGGTACCCGTCCTTGGACTCGTTAGTGTTCCTGTATCGACAGTGAATTACCATCGAATCTTATCTTATTGGTAGGGATCTTGAGCGCTCTAGGAAACTTCCATAGATAGGAGAAGTGATCTTCGTATAACTCTTGATCACCTTCTTTAGGATAAATCGTAACCTTTGAGGTCTCTTCGATCTCATCTTGAATTCGGTAGGTAATGAGACTTCCAGAGTTAGAATCCGACCGATAGTATGTGACTAGTTCTGCCCCATTTTTTTCAAGTGGATAGATGCGGAAGGCTTTGGGGTGAAAGAATACATCGTCGAAATAAGTGTAGCTGCCATCGGGTTGTGCTGAGTAAATCCACCACCACATCCCAGCATTTCCCCAAGGGCGCGCCGAGGTAATGGCAATATCTGTGCGAGCATCTCCCGTAAAATCCTCAAATATGACCCAATAGTTTTCCCCAATATGGTCAAATGGTGCAACAGAGCCTGAAATAGAGAGGAAACACGCAAGTACCAAAATAGTCTTCATAAATGACTCAGGATTAAGAAAACAGTAGTGGGTCAAATAGGAAACTAAATGGATCAGGCGCTAAAGAAAAAGATCAACGAACCTGAAACGGTTCGTGGGAAGATACGGGCGGTGATGCAACAGACTCTTCGGTAAGGAAGCATAGCTGAGAGTCTGTAAACTCCTACATTTCTCCAGCGCAGCAATTCGCTAGCACTGTATTCTCAGTTTGATCCCTTTCGATCAATCCCTGCCGTCTTTATCGTTCTCGTCAGAGGCTTTTTTTGCCCGATTCGGCACCGAACAGCGGTCCATCCCATGCCTGCATCTCCTTCTCCTTGGTCCTCAGATGATCCAGCCGGCTCCAATACTCGTCGCCGGATATCTCCCCGGAGAGATACTGCTTCCTCAACGCGTCTTCTTCGAAGCCCACGAGAAGACTGGAACAACCCAACGAAAAAAGCACTAAGGTGATACAAAGGGTTGCAGTGATTTTCATGAGCATGAAAGTGATCCGAACTCGAGGGTGGGCATCCCAGGATTCGCCCCACTCTATTCGCTCGGGATGGAAATCCGTAGCCGGTAGAACAGTCGTTCCGGGGCCGTCCGGGAATCTGTGAAAGTGCCATCATCACCGGATGCGACTGGGACGACACCGGGAACCGGCAAGAAGCTTCCAGTGAGGCCTTCCTGACTGAGGAGGAGATAAGTTCGTAAGGTAGCGTCTGTCTCGTAGGGCGAGAAGCGAAGCTCAACTGTGTTATTGATCAGATCGACGGACAAAATCTCCAGGAATGGGAAGGATTTGGGATCGGTGGGGTCAGTCAGCGCAATGAACTCATCTTCATTGCTGACGCGGTCGCCGTCAGCATCACCCTGACGGTCGGTGAGATCCGTGCCTGGGAATTGAGTACTCCAGCTGTCGTAGTCCCGCAGGTCAATGCCCTGCATGAAGTCGGCTAACGAGGAGAACTGCTCGACATAACCGCTCCTCACCGAGTAGCTCGTCGAGCTGCCTCGTCCAAAAATCCCCCCAATGGAGCTAGTGACGATCGTATAGTTGCTGGAAGAGGACGTGCCGTTTCCACCATCAATGCTGGAGATTGGAATGGAGTAATTGGTGCTGCTCTGCTGAGCGGAGACACTGGAAACCGTGAGAAAGAAAGCGAGTAGAGTTCTCATGACAAATGAAGAGTTAGGTGCGCCTCAGGGGGCCGTCGTAGGACTTGCTCCGCTTCCGGAGTTTTCCAGCTTTTGAAGCCTTGCGATAACGAGACTCAGCTGGGACCGGAGCTGTTCAATCTCCGAGACGAGGGCTTCGCCAAGATCCAAACCGACGGCAGCGTTGATGAGTTTCTCGCCTGCGGCATCACTGCTGTCCCAGGCGCGGCCAATGATGCGGCTGCGGTCGCTGGCGCGGATTTCTTCGGCAGGCTTGGCGACCGCCGTGCCATCGTTCAGCCCGGAGGCGAGAAGGTAGTCTCCGGAACGGACGGGACCGCTCACCTTCACTGGCACCTGGCCGATGAAGGCAACCTTGTGGTAGCCCGTGGAGTCCTCTGGACGGTTCCCGACCACGATGGGATTGGTCGAAATGACCATCAGTTGGTCAAAAGAGGAGGTGTCCCGAGTGATCTTGCCAGAGCGGACGGCCACGAGGTCGCCGGCCTCCAGTTCTTCATCCGGATCGAGAGCCGGGAGGTATTCCGCATAGTCGGCTCCGTTGGATTGAAATCTTACGCCACCAGCCCCATTACCGTCGATTTCACCTAAGATGGTGTCGTTTCCGTCAAAGAAGGCTAGGAAATTGACAGCGTTATTGGGGGTAACCGTTTGAACTTTAATAGCGAGCGCATCACCACCAATAGTGGCATCGGTATTTTCAATTACGGCCGCATAGTTGTTCGGAAAGAATCCATCGACAGCGCCGGGATCCGCTTTGAAGAAGGCTTGACCACTTTTCTCAACAATAAGTGCGTCGGAGCGGTTATTAACAGAGGAGCCATTGCCAATCACGAAAAGGCGGTCGCTGCTATTTCTCGATGACGTCGATGCTGGCGTGTAAGTTGTATTAAAAAGTCCGATCGCCGTCTCAGAGAAAGACGAAGCAACCGTAACCACGCCCATAGCGGTAGCAACACGACCGCTGGCTGTTGTGCTGTTACCCATGGCGGTAGACCTCTCGCCGCTGGCAATCGTGAAGGCGCCCATAGCGGTAGACTCTCCGCCGCTGGCAGTCGTGCGTTCACCCATTGCGGTAGCAGCGCCGGCACTGGCAATCGTGAAGTTGCCCATAGCGGTAGCAGCGAAGTCGCTGGCAGTTGATTCTCTACCCATGGCTGTAGCGTTATTACCGCTGGCTGTCGTGCGGTCGCCCATGGCAGTTGCGTGAATACCGCTGGCAACCGTGCTGTCGCCCATGGCAGTAGACTCGCTGCCGCTGGCAGTCGCACGGTTACCCATGGCGGTAGCGGCAAAGCCACTAGCAGTCGTGCTGTTACCCATGGCTGTAGACTCGCTGCCGCTGGCAGCCGTGCGGTTACCCGTGGCAGTAGCGGCAAAGCCACTGGCCGTCGTGAAGTCGCCCATGGCGACAGCACTTGTTCCCGAGGCGACAGAGCCTGCTCCAATGACCGTCCGAGCGATTAAAGAAAAAGGCGTCGAACCGATGGGCTGATCTGGGCTAAGCTGTTGGATTCCGTTGGTACCGTCGTCGAACCAGATCTTCAGGAATATCTCTGGATCATCGAGGTCAAACGGAAAGATAGCAGGCATTAGGTCTGGGTCACCCAGCCGCAGAGAGTAATTCCCTTCGACGATCGGGATTGATTCGAACTGGCTTGGGCGTGAGAGTGATGACGGAGCCCCGGATTCGTTTGTCCAGATCGCTCGCTCCGCTGGTTGGGGGTTGGAGATCGTAACGGTGGGTGAGGATGTGTAACCCGTTCCCGAATCCGTGATTGTGATACCCGTGATTATTCCTCCGCTTGAAATAGATGCGATCGCGGCTGCCCCGGAGCCACCGCCGCCACTGATGGTTACGTCGGGAACGGATGTGTAACCCGAACCCGCCGTGTTCACCGTGATTTCCTCTATCCCGCCATCCACCCGACTGGTCACAGTGGCAGAGGCAGTCGTGGGTGTGCTGGTCAGCGGATTCTTGGAAACCAGCATGAAATAAAACTGGCCGGTGCCGGTGAAGGGCTCGCCATCGACCTCAATGAGACCTTGGTAGGGAATGGTAGTGGGCACAGAGTCTTGCGCTTGCGCAGCCACTACGAAGACAGCTAAGGTGAGTAAAACGTGTTTTTTCATATTGCTGGGTTAGGCTATAGTTGATCCAAGCAGCGAGCGGGAGAGCAAGAAAAACGCCCAATTTGTCGAATGTCAATTTTCACAGGATTGCGTGAGATGGTCGTCTCGCTTACGCTCACAAACCAGTCAGGACCTTGTCTTTGTATCGATTCATGAGGAAGCAGGGCGGCGGTGAAGTCTTTGGCAAAAGGGGTAAAGAGGAATCAAATGTGAATGATAGTAACTTAAGCAGATTTTTGGATGCCGCTTGGTAGCATCGGGCACCAAGACCGATGGCCATTGGAAGCTGGCAATGCTCGTAAATTCAAAGTCATCCGCCTAGGTGGCGGATGCTACGAAATCACTGTTACGAATTCTCGGGTTAGTAATTCGCTTTTCACCCTTTTTTGAAAGGCAAAACCGGGAGCGCGGGTTTAGGCCCAGCACTCCCGGTTCTTTTCGGAAGAGGAATCCCCAAAGAATGGGGATTGGTTCCTTCTAGTTACGCCCAGCGATCACGCCACCATCGACATCCCAAATCGCTCCAGTGACCCAGGATGCTTCGTCGCTGAGGAGGAACTCAATCGATGCAGCCACATCATCTGCCTGGCCGACCCGTCCGATCGGATGGAAGCCGTCGAAGTCTGCGAGCGTTTCCTCAATCTTATCCTCCTCAATGAAGGATTTGTAGATTGTAGTCACGACCACGGCAGGAGAAACCGCGTTGACCCGAATACCGGAGTCAGCGAGCTCCATCGCGAGGTGCTGGGTCAATGAGTGGAGCCCAGCTTTGGCCATCGAGTAGGAACTGGAGGGAGTGGCTTTGATGGCTTGTTTCGCCCACATCGAACCTACGTTAACGATAGCGCCACGCCCAGTGGTCTTCATCTTCTGGGCGACTGCCTGAGTGATAAAGAAAAAGGCCTCATTCAGGTCCATGTAGTTGCGGTAGTCTTCGCGGGACTGCTCGAGGAAAGGCTTAGGGAAAAAGTAACCGGCGGCGTTAACCAGTCCACTGATCTCGCGAGGCTCCTTCTCGATTCGGTCGATCAGCTGGTTTACCGATTCCTCGTTATATAGATCGGCGACCACCGTCTCGACGTCACCGCCTAAGTCGGAAGCGACTTTATCCAAAGCCTCCTGATCCCGAGCGACAAGAGTGACCCCTTGTCCTTTGACGACTAGCCTGCGTGCGGTGGCTAGTCCCATTCCTTTTGATCCGCCGATGATGTATGTTGTTCCATTCATAGTATTTTGGTTTCGTTGAGATTTTGACTTGATCTACCTATCACTAGGTAGACTAGGATGAAGAGAAGAATTTGCCTTTCGTCAACACCTATCTAGTGATAGGTTCTTCAAATGGAAGATACACGCACACAAATCATGGACCTTGCAGAAGGTATGATCCGGGAGCGTGGCTACAATGGCTTCAGCTTCAGAGAGATAGCGAAAGTCGTAGGGATCAAGAGCGCCTCCGTCCATCATCACTTTCCGACCAAAGATTCTTTGGCTTTGGCGGCTGCGCGACGGTATATTGAGGAGTTTTTTCGCGTTCTGGGTCCGCCGAAAAGGAAAGATCAGGATGTTGAGGAAATAGCGAAGCACTACGCGTCCGTGTTTCAGGAAGCCTTTCGCAGATCGGGGAAAGCCTGCCTCTGCGGAATGCTGGCGAGGGGGGCCTCAACCCTTTCCGATGAGTTGAGGTCAGAAGTCGAGTCATTCGTTGAGAGGAATATCAACTGGCTCACCGAAGCGCTGCAAAGACCCGGGGAGAATCGGGAGACGTCTGCGCAGCGGGCCCAAATGGTTTATGTAGCACTGGAAGGAGCAATGGGCCTTGCCGCCTTAACCCAGGATCAGACATGGATCGACTCCGTCGCTGAAACGATCGTGAGGACGATCAAGGGCAGTTGATTCCCGTGCAAAACGCCTTTGGCTTACCGAGGCCCGTCTACAAGGACTTCAAAAAGTCCACTGCGACTGAAATCGATTGGCTCGCATGACCGGGATTCACCGATGCCTGGATGGCAGCACCGTAAATCTGAGTGACGAGAAACTCTGCGACGGATTCCACATCAATCGTCGCCGGTAGCTCCCCCGCCTCAATCGCCTCCTCGAGCAAAGAAGAGAAATTCCGTAGGTTCTCTCTGTGAATGTTCTCCATAACTGATCTCAGCCGGGGTGATAAACCTCTGGACTCTCCCATACTGAGAACCACCAAACAACCACCGGGACTACCCTCAGAATCAAAAAACTCAGCCGTCCTCCCCAGCAAGGCAACCATCTTGCCCAACGCGCTGTCTTCTTCTTCCTGCGCTTCTGCGAGCTGCTTCCCAAACCTCTCTTGGTAATCCTCAAGGCAGCGGATAAACAGGTCCTCTTTATCGCCAAAAGCCCCATAGAGGCTCGGACGGTTCATCTTTGTCGCGCTGCAAAGATCCGTCAGATTCGTCGCTCGATAACCCTTCTGCCAAAACACCTCAGTCGCCGCACTCACCACCGTCGATTCGTTGAACTGTCTTGGCCGCCCCATAATTTACTAATCAGTAAAAAACTGATTGACCAGGAGGTCGAGAGTTATTTATTTTGTATCTTTCAGTATAAAATAAACCAAAAACCGATATGACCACACTAGTAGCCAAAGACCTCACCACAGAATATCCACGCAGCCCAAAGGAAACCATTGCGGGCTACGTCATTGCAGCGCGAGCGCTCGACAAGTGCCGGGCAACCCTCGCGGGAACAGCGGGCGAGTATCACTTCAACTGTCCTTTGGATCAAATGTTCTTTGAATTCTCCGGTGTCGATTCCAACGCTTTTAAGGATTTCGTCGAGACCGGTGCAGAGGATTCAGCCGTCGCCGAATGGATCAAAGAGAACGCGTCGGAAAAGACTCGCGAGGAAGTAGTTGCCTGGAACTTCAAGATGCGCGACTCACGGATGAGCGAAATGCCAAGCCAAGTCCAAGTGTATATGGAGGACGAATACTGGCCAAACTACCTACCCGGAAATTATCCCCACTTCTTCTTCGATATTTACGATATGGAAGAAGGAAGGATGTAGCGGGCCGCTTCCTCAATCCATTGCAGCATCTAGTTCTGGCGAAGAACTGGCTTTGGAACGAATTCCAACGACTATTCTTCGACCCGCATATCGAACGTCAGGATCGCCGTCTCTCCGATCGGGATCGAATAGGTGACCATGTTGATTCCACCGCCGCCGTCGTCGAAGTAAGGCTTGGTCCAGTGGGGTTTCTGCTGGGTCATCGGAGTCTTGTACCAATCCCAAGTGGTGTAATCGTAGCCGTGATCCCTCCGGATATTGCCAATGTCGAATGCACGCATCAGAAACTCTTCGTCACGGTAGACGTAAGGACAGTAGAGGATGCGACCGTCCTCGGTGATGTTTTCTTGTAGAAAAAAGGTATGCCCTTGCAGAAACGCCGGGTTGAACGCGAGCGCAGATCCGTAGACCCTTTCGTCGTAACCAGCCATAACGGCCAGATAAGTGTAGATCTGAGCCTCGGAGAGCAGGTTGGTTTCAAGCGCCTGTTCAATCTGCTTGGCCACCTTCTCGGCATGGGCAATCAGCTCCTCCTTTTCGTCTGCTTGCAGTGACCCGCAGGCAAAGAAGGCGACAGTAAGAAATAGATGGGTCCAACGAGGCATGGCTTTAACGGATTTGAAATTCAATTTTTGATCGAGAGTTCGATGTGTCCTTTTTGGTTCGTATTGGCCGAAAAAGCAAAGGCTAAAGAGGGGTCAAAAGCTGGCAACGCTTACATTAGGGGCATTCGGGTCATACCCGATCAACGTTGGCCTCACCGTTGACCGCCGCCACCGTAAAAAAGATGGTTCATTTGTTCCTCGAACTGGGTCCTAGGCACCACGTTCTCGACCGCAATAACATCCGAACCTCGCATGAGCCGTATGGTCACTCCGTCTTGCCTGCTTAGAAAGAGATCTCTCAGTTGGCCTTTTTCAAGACCAGATAGTGAAATGGAGTCGAGCCCAACCAAAACGTCTCCTTTCAAGATCCCGGCTGTCTTTGCTGCAGAGCCCGCAATGACTTCAGTTACAACGAAGCCCACTGGATGAGGCTCTACGTAAGCCCCGAGCCTCCCCCTTCCATTCCTCTCGAGCCATACATCGAGCTCAGAGTCTGGCTCAATTTCAATTTGGTTAAGGTCAACCAATGCCAAGACGTCCTCAATGGGCACGATTTTGTTTTCTGCATGGAAAAACTCCTCCGTCCCGAGATGCGAAACGCTCTCAATCCAACCCCCGTCTTTAATCACTAGATCCACGTTTACCAGGTTTCCGCCTACAGGTTTCACTAGATTCAATTTAAAAGAGTCCAAGTTCTGATCACCGAGAAACCTGCCCATTCTTTCATTTTCGTCGATCGCTTTTCTCAGCCCGACACGATCATGAAACTTCCCAGAATAGAATTTGATCCTAGCCTCGATAAGCTTCGCGAGATGAATCGCCTGCCTTTTGGAGTAAAACAGTAGATTCTGGACTGCTAGTGACCCACCCCGATGTCCATAATTTCGCCACCCCTTTTCGTTCTGTCCAAAACGAGTAAACCCCGTTTTCCCATCCCAAAATGTTCCAAAAATCAGGCTCTCTTCCCAATCCAATCCATCCAGATCGCCAATCTCAGTTCCTTGAGGGATTTTCAGGCTCACATCCCTCCATAGGTTGAGGCTCGGAACCCAATCAACCATCCGACCCACGCCCGTCTCAGAGCTGCTTTCGAAATAGATTTGACGGTGCTGGACTGCTTGTGAAGCCGGGATCTCTAAGGTTTCAGCAAACCGTCCGAAGTCTTTGACTGACTCGTGGGAAATCCCATGAAGCACACAGGCAAGCAAAATGGCTTGGTTGATCATTTGCTTTCTTCAAATCGGATCGTCGGCGGGGAAAGAATTGTAGCACAGCCCGCCCGCTGAGGGTCAATTTCTCAGGAAGGCCTAAAAAGGATCAACCGCAAAATCGGAAAAATTCTATTCATTCACCAAACAAATCACGTAGACCCTTTACCCATCTTCAGATAGCGCAATAGGGCCATCTTTGTATTTTGCATTATGAACCCTCCTGGCTTCACCCAACTGCGTCGGAAATGAGCGAAGTAAATCGAGGTTGTGCTTGTGGATGTCAGTTACCCTTGCGTAGTTGATCGGTGAATACGATAAGCGGCTTAGTATGGATGTCTAAAATTCCTTGACCATCAAGTCGAAGTCAGGAGCTCTATGCCAATTCTCGATATAGTCTTCGCGCTTCAAGATCATTCTACGACCCCACATCTGAATATACGGAAAGACCCGTTTTTGCTCCTGCGGAAAGAGTAATCTGACCAAAACGTCTCGTCTCTACGATTGATGACTAAGGTAATGCAGAGGAGTCGAATATGCTGATTTTGAAGCTGCGAATGAACGCCAATCTAAATGAGAGAATAAATAGAAAATCTGTTATCGTCTGTCAGCGGTAAAGAAGAGAACCCTCGCTCGGCGATAAATACACTGTAGAGTCCGAGTAAAAAACGCGTCTCCCAAACGAGGCAAAAGAGCAAGCCAACTAGCTTGCATCGACCACATTTAAACCTATATCCGAACAAGTAATTGAAACCTATGTCCAGTAAGCCAAGGACACATAACGATCAAGATCAGCAAACTGAAGAATTGAGTTACAGTGGTCCTGCTGAAGACCCGGACGAACTTTTTCAGGGCGTCTACAACGAACTTCGAAATCTCGCTCGTCTCAAAGTCGCGAACGAGCCGATCAACTCCTCTCTAAGTGCCACATCGCTGGTTCACGAAGTATTCCTCCGTCTTTCCTCCGATGCTGGCCGTATGAGCCGTTTTCGTAATCGGGCCCACTTATTTGCGACCGCTGCGGAAGTGATGCGGTGGATTCTCGTCGACCGTGCACGTGCGCGCAAACAGCTTAAGAAAGGTGGCTCCTTGGAAAGGGTGCCGCTCTCCGAATCGCAGATTATTGCTCCAGCGAGCGATGATCTAATACTGGCGGTGAATGAGGTTTTACCCAAGCTGCAGGCAGTCGACCCGGAAAGCGCTGATTTGGTCAGAATGCGTTTCTTTTCCGGGTTTTCTTTCCAGCAAATCGCCGATGCGACAGGTGTCTCCTACCGAACGGTATCGCGGCGCTGGGCCTATGCGAAAGCCTGGCTCAAAGAAGAACTCAAAACTGACTTCTCCAACGATTCGTAAGACCGTGCGAAAATAGTTTACTGTTTTCCCAGTCTTACCAGACACGCTCATTCGAGACTGAGGAGGACTCCGGCTGTAGCATCCCAGAGCCTGACCTCGCCGTCTCGGCTAGCGGAGGCAAGACGAAGTGCTGCACGGTCCCACGTGAGGTCATAAATCATATCTGCATGACCTTCAAGCTCTAGAAGGCGTTCTCCGTTTTCCCAGTCCCAGATAAATACATCTCCATTCTCTCCACCCGATGCAAGGCGATTGCCATCCGGGTGCCAGGCCAATGAACCGGTTTCACCGCTGTGTGCTCGAAACGCTCTGATGACACGCTTTTCTGAAACGGACCAAATTGAGATCATTCCATCACTACCCAACGTAGCGAAGTTTGTATTATTCGGATGCCAAGCGTGAGAAACGACAACTGGCTTCAATCTCTCTTCTCCCGGCGATTCAAAAATGACTTTGCCAGAGCTAGCCGATAGAAGCTGGAGGTTGCCATTTTCACAGCTCACCAAGATCAGGTGATTATCCGGACTCATGGATATTTTCGGATTTGCCAAGGCGACATTCTTTTGCGGTGGCCTAAGTTGTTCGGGCGCTCGGTCAGATTCCGGAAAAAAGCGAACGATTCCACCGTTTCCCGACAAAATTAGAATCTCGCCTTGCTTTGGCCAAATCATACTTGAAGGCATGATCGTCTTGAGATCGATCAAGCTCAGTCGCTGCCCATTAACGGTATCAATGATTTCAACGCGAAAAGTATTCCGATACTTTGAGATTACGGCGATTTGGTTACCATCCGGGCTTCTGGCATAAGAACCTGCTGTCGCTGACAGGTTTTCAATCGACCAGGCAACATCCTCACTATTTACATTCATAGCGGTGATCTCTCCTGATGTATCCTGGCAAAGGAGAATCAAGTCGTCTTGACTCCAATCAATGGAGTTGAGTGTTTTACCGCTTTCCCAAAGGACGCGTGAAGGCGCCGCTAGCCCCTCGCGCCAGATGGTAACTTTTCCATCTTCGTTACCGGCTGCAATAGCATGACTATGCGCATTCCAGGCCATTGCTGAGGTCACGCCCTCAAACTCATGGTAAATCGTATGGTCGTTCATGGCAAAATCGAGCCGGAGCAGACCCTCCCAATCATCGATCGTATTGAGTAAGACGTGCTCATCAGGACTCCAGGCGAGGGCGGTCACGGCCCCGCGTCCGTAGTTCATGCCGCTGTTAGCGACTCTGCGGCCTCCGGGAACACCCCAAATTCTAACTGCTCCATTGATGCTTCCAGTGGCTAGCCAAGCGCCGCTGGGCATCCAGGCAATTGAGGTAAGAGGGCTATTATGACCCTGAAACGTTTCCAGGGAATCTTCCGAGAATTCCGGGTCGAGATCCCAGGCAAAGACGAGATCGGATTTGCCAATGCCAGCGAGGTATCGGCCGTTTGGGCTCCATGCGATCTGTTCAAGTTCAGCGGATGGGCGCACGAGCTCTTGATCTAGCTGGAACGATTCCTCAATAGTCCAAATTCCGATCGTGTTATTCGCATGGAGGATTGCGACTCGTTTCCCATCGGGGCTCCAGGTTACCGATCTGGCTGGAACGTCTTCGGAAAGAGAAAATTCCAGCGCAGCAGTTTTGGAGTTCCACAATTTCACCTTACCGGATTTTCCTAGAGTTACAATCGACCTGCCGTCCGGATTCCAGGCAGAAAACAGGTGCTCTTCGCCATCGATAAACTTTCGTCCCATGACCCGGTTGACCGAATCGAAGACCTCGGTGCCCTTTGGGCTACTGACGAGCAAAGACTCACCAAATGGCGAAAAACCAAGGGAATTGATCGGGCCTTTTGGCTTATGTTCAATGTGAATCGGTGCGGAGTGTAGTTTGCCATAGACGTAGTACCACTCCCAATCCCTAAAATCATCTCCGCCATCTCGCGGGCGGAGAGCCTTCAACATGGTTTGCGTTGCCATTTTCGGGGTCGTCCCGAATCGAGCTGCCATGTTGATGAGGCGCATATTCGAGGCGTAGGCGAGTCGGCGGTTTGCGTTCGCCTGTCTATTTGCGAGCCCGGCTGCTTCCAGAGCTTCTGCCTTTGCGCTTTCAGCGATCTCTCGTAAAGATGCCTGTCGTAAGGCGAAAAGTGGGCCGCCAATGCCGAAGGACAGTAGCAGAAGAAGGATAGATGCGAGTAGACCGGCGTGAACGGGCTTCCTCTGAATCCACTTGAAAAACCTCTGGGTCGGTGTCTGTGCGCGGGCGGCGATCGGGCGGCGATCAAGCCAAGCCTCAAGGTCTTCGGCCAGGCTTCGGGCAGATGCGTAGCGATCCGTAGGGGTTTTCTCGAGGCACTTTGCGACAATCGTTTCCAGATCACTATGGATGCCAGGATCGATTGATCGGAGTCGCAGAACGGGCTCTGAAATAAGCGTCTGGATCGCCCCCATAACATTGTCGGCCTCAATTACCGGGCGACCAGACAGTAGGTGGAAGAGAATGGCTCCCAATCCGTAAATGTCAGTTTGCGCGGTAATCCCTCCAAGATGAGTCCACGCTTGCTCGGGTGCCATGTACTGAGGTGTCCCCAGAATCTGACCAGTGAGGGTAAGGCCATCGCTACGACGTAAATCAAAGGCGAGTCCGAAATCGCTAATGAGCGGCTCACCATCTTCACCCAGCAATATATTGTCTGGCTTTAAGTCGCGATGGAGAATGCCGTGATCATGTGCAACTTGCACTGTGCGGGCGACCTTCGCCATCAAGGTAACTGCCTTTCTACGGTCCTGGTGAATCAGGTTGAGATGGTCGCCCAATGTGCCCCCACGGACGTAAGCCATACTGTAAAAGTCGTGCCCCTCTGCGTGGTTGATTTCATAGACCGGAACGATGTGGCGGTGATTCAAACTGGCGGCCGCCTCGGCTTCAGCGCGAAAACGTCGTCGACCCGCAGCGCTTGTCCATGACGAGCCTAAAATGACTTTAACCGCCACTTCGCGGTTCAGGCTGGTTTGCCTGGCTCGATAGACGACACCTGCAGCTCCG
>JBCDMB010000028.1 GCA_038744685.1 Verrucomicrobiota bacterium | reverse complement strand
GACGCTGACCCCAATTACTTTGCCTCTTTCGTGCGTGCGGGAGAAGAAGGAGCGGATGGTGCGAGGAAGTCGGTCCGACCTAGAACTCCTCCGCCCGATCCTGAATGGTTGGTTGAGGGTGTTCTGGAGGGTGAAAGAATGCGACTGGCCCGGGCGATTACTCTCGTAGAAAGCAAAGCTCCTGCTCATCAGGAAATAGCCAAAGCGGTAATCGAGGCATGCCTTCCGCACTCTGGTAAATCGAGGAGGATTGGGATTTCCGGTGTACCTGGCGCGGGTAAGAGCACTTTTATCGAGGCTTTCGGTCTCCGAGTCTGCAATCGTGGAGAGAAAATTGCGGTCCTCGCTGTGGATCCATCGAGTTCCCGAAGCGGTGGCAGTGTTTTGGGAGACAAAACCCGGATGGAGCTACTTAGTCGCCATGAGAATTCTTTTATCCGGCCATCCCCTTCTGCAGGCACCTTGGGAGGTGTGGCTGCGCGAACCAAGGAAGCCATCATTCTCGTTGAGGCTGCAGGGTATGAAACTGTTTTGGTGGAAACGGTTGGGGTAGGGCAGAGTGAGATCGCTGTTCGCTCGCTAGTGGATTTTTTCCTGTTACTCCAGATTTCCGGAGCAGGGGATGAGCTTCAGGGAATCAAGAAAGGGGTGGTCGAAATCGCAGACGCAATCGCTGTCAACAAGGCTGACGGAGACAACCTAATAAAAGCTAGGGCGGCCCGCGGAGAATACGGTAGGATTCTTGGTTTCCTTGAACCCTACAGCGAAGGGTGGAAGCCGAAGGCAATCACGTGCTCAGCGCTTACCGGGAAAGGGCTAGGCCGATTGGAGAATCTGATCGAAGAGTTTCTCAGATTGACTAAGGAAAACGGTGTTCTTGAGCGGGAGAGGAAGCGGCAAAATGTGGAGTGGTTTCGAACTCTCTTGAAAGAGGCCATTCTCTCCCGCTTCTTCTCGGAGGACTCAATAGCCACGACGGTAGCCGAGCTGGAAGGGAAAGTGGCAGAAGGTATTCTCCCCGTTGGCAATGCCGTCGATTTGGCTTTGGGAGGGAAAGACTGTTCGTGATAGCAAAGGACAACCAGGGAGTCTTTATGACGGGTTGCCCACATCATTGAAGTGGTTTGTTGGTGGAGTTGTTCAGTCGAGGAACGGGAAATGCTTCCAAACCTTTGAGGAGGTTGTTCGGATTTGAGCTCGAACCGGGGCAACTGGAGTTAGGTATGATGAGGCGTAAGATCTGGTTGATTGCAGGATGTGTGTTCTTGCTGGGTGGGTTCGTTTGGATTCTGGGTAGTAACACAACAATGGGAATTGCTAATCTCGGGGTCGGAGTGGCACTCGTAGCCACTGGATTGTCCCTGGGCACCCTCAAGGAATCAGGAAAATCTCGAGAGAAGGGTGTAGACCAAAGTGACTCAGAATAGGCCTTTTCAGCCTTAGTCACTAGTGAAGCCTCGCTCGAAGTGATCCGTATTGGGATAATTCTCGAAAGCGATTAAGAAGAGCGATTCAACTCTCTTCCTTGCCAGCAAATCTTTGATCGGTTAACCATCGAAAATGGAAAGACTGCAAATACTGGTCACCAATGACGATGGATTCGAGTCCTTCTTCTTGCGGATTTTAGTCGACCGTCTTTTAGAAGATTTTGAAGTCATCGTTGCAGCGCCGGAGAATGAGCAGAGCTGGATTGGCCGCGGAATATCCCGTCACGGGGAAGTGTCAGCAACCTTTGATGACTCGCTTGGATGCGACGGGTGGAGGATTGGAGGCACGCCAACCGATTGTGTGAATATTGCCTTGGAACATTTGGTTCAAAAAACTCCGGCGGCCGTTGTCTCTGGGATCAATCTTGGATTCAACACGACGGTGCCTCTTGTCCTTAGTTCGGGAACAGTAGCGGGCGCCCTCGAGGGATCGTTTACCGGGATTCCGGCGATCGCATTCAGTAAAATGATCCCCAATGAGCTTTTCGAACAAGTCCGTAAGGCGAACGGCTTCGTTGAAGGTGCCTACTTCGAGAGCCTTGAGAACGCTGCTGCACATGCGACCAAGATGGTCGGGAAAGTAGTCCGTGGTGAATGGGCTTCCAAACAGGGAATCGTGCACAACGTGAACTTTCCGGTCGGCGTAACGCCGGAGACTCCCATTAAAAGAACGGTGCCTGTCAACATGAGGATGGCCGGTCTTTTTGAACCGTCGGACGGCGGGTTTGCCTTTCGCTTTAAGTCTGGCCACGTCCCGGAGGATCGCCCCGGAACCGATGTCCTTGCCCTTGAGGAAGGGGACATCAGCCATTCTCTCATCGACTTTACGCTTCTTGGAATCCCGGAATAAATAAAGCCCGGCGCCACTTGGGCGCCGAGCTGTATTGATGACCTACTATGTTTTTATGGTCGGTCTATTCGACCGAGATTGTTTTGGCCTTGCTGGCCGCAGCGAGCGGTAGAGTGACCGTCAGAACTCCATTCTCTGTCTGAGCTTCCACCCGGTCCTGATCCACCTGCACGTTTAGCTGAAGCTGTAAACGATAGTCGTCTCGCGCCAACTCCTCATAAACAGGCTTAAAGCCTTCTGGAGCCTGTGTTTTTCTCCGCCCAACAACTAGAAGTTGGTCCTTCTCAATCGTGATTTCTGCTCGGTCTTTCGCGACGCCCGGCAAGTGAACCTTTAGAAGATACTTCTCTTTTCCAGGAACGACCTCGTAGTGGGGTCGGCGGAAAGATTCTCGCCGTGCGGCTTGGGTGACTTCGCTATCAGTTTTAGTCATGCAGTTACTCATTTGAATGGTTTCCTTTCGTTTTGTTTTTAAATGTTGTCTTAGCTCACCTCGATCGACTTCGGTTTCGTCGCTTCGTTCTTCGGCAGATGAACCGAGAGAACTCCGTTTTCCAGCTTAGCGGTTACCTTTTGCGGATCCACATCGTCTCCGATGGTGATCTTTCGAACGAGTTGAACACTATTGGTCGATCCGTCTTCCGAACTCTTCTTTTGTGCTCGGATTTCGAGGACCGCGTTTTCCAGCTCGACAGTTACCTCTTCCTTGGAGAACCCCGGCACCTCGGCCCGGACGTTATAAGCGTCATCGGCGGAGTATAGGTTTACAGGGATCTGCCGGTCTCTGGACGAAACCCCAAAGCTCCCTCCGAAGCTACGGTTAAAGTGCTCGAATAGAGAGTTCATTCCCGCGAATGGGTCATTCGAGTAGAGATCAGTTTTGAATAATGTCATTTGGTTTCCTTGGTTAGTGGTTAATAGAATACAGTCATCGTTCTGCAGGACGGATACCAAGGTTTTGGATTTTACAAAATATTGAATAACAACAAGATAAGAAAACAGTTAAAATTTAGAAAGAGTCATTATGGCCCGATCCAAGAGACTAGGAAAATCGTATTGAGTCATTTAGGCTCAACTACTCTAAAGTGGTTGGGCAATGCTTCTGGATCTGCCCTTTACAGGACGAATATCTACGCTTCGAGATCAAGATTTCTGCGCAGGAGGCGGGTGTTTTGTTTCCTCCACTGAGACAGCGGAATCGAAGGGAACAGTCCGTCCAGGTTTGAGGGAGACTCTTATGGGGAAGAATCGCTGTTCGCCAAGGATCTTCACTAAGCGACGAATGCATTTTCCGATTCTTGGTGGAGGACTTTTTTTACCAGCCTCTACAAGAGTGGCGCCTGCAGAAAACTGACGGAATTCGTCTGTTCCTTTGAGAATCCACTGATAGGTGCAGGAGAGGAGTTATCTGTGCCGGGAGAGTCGCAATTGTTGGCTGGGCGGCCTCGATACCAGTCTTGTTGATTGGGCTGACATTGGTTCAGTCGTTTAGACCACTCCGACCAATTTAAGAATCTTCCGATTGCTTTGGGAGATTGGCATCAAAGCTGCATTTTGGCCGCGGTTCTGGTGTTCATTCCCGGACTCAAACACAAATCTAAAACAAACCAACTGATATGAAAAAACTGACTACAATCCTGTCCGCGTCTGCAATACTTGCGACCGGTTCCGCCTTTGCTCAGGATTCATTACCGATCGACGGCAACATCGGCGTAACCAGCAACTACGTTTTCCGGGGTGTTTCCCAAACTGGAAACGACGCGGCCGTTCAAGGAGGTCTCGACTTTGCTGACGAGAGCGGCATCTACGTCGGAACTTGGGTGTCCAACGTTAACTTTGCTGGAGGGACCGAACTCGACGTTTACGGTGGCTTCGCAGGTGAAGCTGGAGACCTTGGGTATGACGTTGGCGTCATCGGGTATCTCTACCCGGCAGCAGATGAGGATGCAAACTTCGCAGAAGTGTATTTGAATCTCGCTTACGACGCCTTTGGTGCTGGGGTCGCTTACACGTTCGTGAGCGAAATTGATGATGGCTACTTTTCCGACGGAGATGTCGCATTCTTCGTATCGGGTGGCTTTGATCTCGCCGAGAACTTTTCGGTAGGCCTTACTGTGGGATACTACATCTTTGATTTCTCCAGTGACGGCGACTACGTTTGGGGCCAGCTGGACCTTGGCAAGAGCACAGACTTTGGGGATTTCACTTTCTCGGTCACTCTCGCTGATGAATCAGACGTTGCCGCCGACGATCCTCTCTTCTTCGTCTCTTGGGGTATCGGATTCTGATCTGAAAATCAGAAAGTTTCCAAATTTGAAGCACCGTCCGGAAGGGCGGTGCTTTTTTTTGATTCCAAAGTAAGACTTCGATCAGAGTGCTCTAATAAATTCTCGCCATCCACCGAATTCCGAAATGTCTCGCTCGCTAGATGCGATCGAGGCTTCGCAAAGAAAGCCGTGCACCTTGCGGCCGTCTTTGAGCTCGATCTCCCCAAGTCCGAGAGGTTGGTGAATCGTTGCGAGAAATTTACCGAGGGACTCGAAAGGGAACGACCATTCCTCGCCGGTTATTGATACGCCACCGTCGTCGACGCGGAAAATTCCCGGACGATGGGGTTCGGGTTTAGGCAGATAACTCATTCTATATTTCTCCGCGGTATGAATTTTTCCGACATATGCCGCACCGAGTTGTTGAACGTGTGTGTTGAACGGCAGTCCGCTCATATGGGCTCCAAATAGAAGAATGGAAATCCGTTCTCTTGCTTCACTTTCTTGTGGTCCGTTTGTTGCGAGATCAATAAGGACCTTGTCGGTATCCCGCGGAGCCATCCAGGTAACGCCGAAAGGCAATCCGACTGGACTGTCGGAGCTGGGCACGGCGACCGCGCAGAGATCGAGAAGATTCATAAAGTTAGTATAGTATCCAAGCTTGGAATTTGGTCCTATCGGCTCGATCTTCAGGTCTTCGAGAGAGGGAAAACCTCCTGCAGTTGGAGTGACAATCGCAGTAAGGCCTTCCCATACTGCTTCCGTCTGGCGCCTGAGATCAGCCAGTTTGTAGATCGAATCAAAGGCTTCAACCGCCGTATTCTCCATTCCTCCACTGATAATGCTTTTCGTAGCGGGGAAAAAGTCGTCTGGATTGCTCTCGAGGAATTTCTTTAGCGCCGCAGTGCGTTCGGAAACCCAGGGTCCCTCGTAAAGAAGTCGGGCTGCGTCAAGAAATGGTTGAAAGTTCACCTCAACGATTTGCCAGCCCTTCTCTTTCAGCTGTTCGACACTGGTCTCCCAGGCCCGATTATAGTCCGCATCACCAAAAAACATGAGCTGATCCTGCTTTGGGATACCGATTGTCTTCGATGCTGGCAAAGAGAGGTCCGAGATTGGCTGTGAATAGGAATCAGCAGGGTCGTAACTTTCGGCAGTGTCTAGAACGACACGCCCGTCCTCTCCGCTAAGCGCAAAGATTGAAATGCAATCAAGAGTGCGGCATGCCGGAACAAGACCTCTGTTACTGAGCCGACCTCGACTCGGTTTGATTCCCCAAAGCTTGTTGAAAGCCGCTGGCACGCGGCCAGAGCCCGCCGTATCCGTTCCGAGCGAGAACGAAACCAGACCTTCGGACAGGGCGACCGCCGAACCACAGCTGGAGCCACCGGGCACCCGTTTTGGAGCGTAGGGATTGCGCGGTGTACCATAGGGTGAACGCACTCCGACAAGACCAGTCGCAAATTGATCGAGATTCGTTTTCCCCATAGGAATCGCACCCGCTTTGATGAGATTTTCCACTACTGTGCCGGAGACTGTTGGCGTGTAGCTGTAGGCTGGGCAGCCGGCGGTAGTCGGAACGCCTGCAAGGTCGATGTTATCCTTGATCGCAAATGGGATCCCAAACAGGGACAAACTTGCAGGATCCTTTCCGTCCAACTGAGCGAGATAGGGCTCCAATTCTTCGCCATCGAGGAGATGGATCCACACATTGGGATTCTCTACTTCAACGATTCTCCTGCGTAGCTTCTCAACTAAACTCCGAGGGGTTATTGAGCCCTCCGCATACTGAGTCTTTAGGCTCTTGATCGATAGATCCATTTCCATCATCAGGGTCTTACAGTCAAAATGAGTGTTCCTTGATTCCAAATAGTGCCTGCCCAGGCGAAATTCCCTGGCCTTCCTTGATCAGACAGCGAAACAACGTGCCGGAAACGGGCGCAGTGACCTTGATCTCCATCTTCATTGATTCGAGGATCACCAGTGAATCGCCCGCTCCAATGGCACTGCCTTCCTCCTTCTGGAGTATTTTCCAAACGCTTCCAGCGACTGGACTCTCAACCGGTTCAACGCCCTCGGGTAAAGCCTCTGAATCTTCATCAACCGCTACACTGTCTTCCTCTACGAATGTTGCCAGTCCTGCTTCCTCCCATCGCTGTCGTTCGGCGTTGAACGAGGATTGCTGCTTTGACTTGAAAGCTTGAATCGATTCCGAATTTTCAGTGAGGAATTTCTCGTAGTCACCAAGGCTGAATGTGGATTCATCAATTCTTGGATTGAAACGACCCTGCAGGAAATCGTGCCGGAGGACTTCAAGTTCTTCTGCCTCAACTGGATAATAGTGAATCTGGTCGAAATACCGAAGAAGCCAGGGCTTACCTTCCGTGAAGGATTTGGTCTGGTTGTAGCGATTCCACATTTGGATCGTGCGGCCCACAAATTGATATCCACCGGGACCTTCCATTCCATAAATACAAAGGTAGGCTCCACCGATGCCGACGGCGTTCTCCGGAGTCCATGTACGGGCTGGGTTATACTTCGTGGTCACCAGTCTATGGCGAGGGTCAAGCGGAGTGGCGACGGGGGCACCCAGATAGACATCTCCAAGGCCTAAAACGACATAGCGGGCGTTGAATACGATATCGTAAACATCATCGCGGGTCTTAAGGCCGTTGATCCGACGAATGAACTCAATGTTGTCCGGACACCAGGGGGCATCCGGGCGAACGGACTGCATGTATTTTTCCGTAGCAAGCCGGGTGCTGGGGTCGTCCCATGAAAGTGGCAAATGAACAATGCGGGAGGGAACGGTGATATTTTTGAGTGGCGGAAGCTGACTATTGGTTTGATTAATCCACGCTGCTACGTCTTCCGCACGGAGTTCTTTCGGATCAAAATGAACCTGTAATGACCGAATAGCGGGATTGATGTCTATAACAGGTCCAAACGCTTGCTTCTTCAGTGCCTGGTAGAGTGCATGGATGTGAAGGCGTATTTTGAAGTCGAGAATCATAGGCCCGATCTCCGCAAGCACGTAAGCGTCGCCAGCTTGACGAATCACTAGCCGATTTTCGTCCTGACCCTCATCGACGAGAATCATCTCGTCATCGGCAGGAATTCTCGGTTCAGCGGGCACTGAGAAGTCAGTTCGCAGCGTAGCGATGCTTTCTTCGTGTTTTCGGAGGAGATTTGAGGCAACGTCACGCGAGACACAACGGAAGCAAACCGTGTCACCCGGCTTCAGTTGACCGATTTTCCAAAGATCGCTCTGAATGATTGTGACCGGGCAAACAAAGCCGCCGAGGCTTGGCCCGTCGGGTCCTAAAATCACAGGCATGTCTCCCGTGAAGTCGATAGCTCCCACCGCATACGCGTTGTCGTGGATATTGGACGGGTGTAGCCCTGCCTCTCCGCCATCTGGGCGAGCCCACGATGGCTTTGGTCCGATGAGGCGAACACCGGTCGGCGCCGAGTTGTAGTGCACTTCCCATTTCGCCTCGAAAAACATTTCGATATCGGAGGATTTGAAGAAATCGGGTGCTCCATGAGGCCCGTAGAGGACCGCTATATCCCACGCGTGACTCAGCTTTGGCTGTTGGTCTTTCGGAAGGTATTCCAGGTCCTGAACGGCCGGATAAGCCTTTGAATCATTGTGAGAAAGAGAAGTGCTTCTTTGAATTGGAAGGACATCTCCTACCCGTAGTGCTCGACCTCCATGGCCTCCAAACTGACCCAGAGGAAAGGTTGAGCGGCTACCCAGATAGAGTGGCACATCTATTCCTCCTTGAATCAAGAGATAGCTTGTGACGCCTGGTCCCTTCAGTTTTCCGATGTCGAGCGCGGAGCCTGATCTAATGGGGAAGGGGCGGTAGAATTCAACGGGTTTTCCATCGAGGGTGACGCTCATCTCCGCTCCCGTGAGGATTGCGACGACATTGGTGTGGAATTCCAGCTTTGGCCCGGTCATGACAATCTCGAGGCCTGCAGCATTCTCCGGATTGGCGAGAATCCGATTGCCCAGTCGAAAAGCGAGAGAGTCCACCGGGCCAGACGGCGGAACGCCGACCTCCCAATAACCGGTTCGACCGGGAAAATCCTGCACAGTCGTCATCGTTCCGGAACGAAGCACTTCAAAAGTGCTTGGCTGATAATCGTGCAGCGACAGGCTCTTGGTCACGATATTTCCCGACCGAAATGGTTGGGAGGCTACGACGGAACTCAGGTATTCAAGGTTGGTTTCGATGCCATCGAGCCTGGTCGCTTCCAGAGCACTTGCCATCGCTTCGGCAGCTTGATCGCGTGATTCGGCATAGACCTGTAGCTTCGCCAGAAGCGGATCGTAGTGAGGGGTCACCTCAGTCCCGGAGCTTACCCAGTGGTCACAGCGGACACCCTCTGGAAAACAGACTTGGGTCAAAAGGCCGCTCGACGGTTGAAAATCCTTATGCGGATTCTCTGCATAAAGCCTCGCTTGTATCGCGTGTCCGCGCTTGGAAACGATCTTTGGCCAAGATGAGAGGGTTAGACTACCTGCTGCCAGCCGGACCATCCAACCGACGAGGTCGACATTGGTCACCAGCTCCGTCACGCCATGCTCCACTTGTAGGCGAGTGTTTACCTCAAGGAAGTAATACTCTCCTGTGTCGTTGTCGTAAATAAACTCAACGGTGCCAGCGGATCGATATTTTACCGATTCACAAAGCCGCAAGGCGGCTTCTTGAAGCCCGGTCACTACTTCTTTGGAGACATTTGCGGGAGGCGTTTCTTCAATCACCTTCTGATTGCGTCTTTGGGCTGAGCAATCCCGCACACCGAGGGAGAGCACATGACCTTCACCGTCGCCAAAGATCTGAACCTCGAGGTGCCGAGCGTGTTCGACATACTTCTCAAGGAAAATCCCACCTTGCCCGAAATGGCTTTGACTGAGTCGTTCGACACGCTCGTAAGCGTCCAAAAGTTCTGAGACGGAGTGGCAAATCTGCATTCCGATGCCTCCACCCCCAGCGGTGCTTTTGAGCATGACGGGATAACCGATTTCGGCTGCGGCCGCCTGAGCTTCATCTACGTCTGCCAAAAGGTCTGTTCCTGGGACCAAAGGCACACGGTTTTCCGATGCTAGTGTCCGGGCTCGATGCTTGAGCCCGAATGCGAGCATACTTTCAGGGGTCGGCCCGATGAAAGTGATACCAGCCGTTTCGCACGCTGCTGCGAAATCGGCGTTCTCGCTGAGCAAGCCATACCCAGGATGAATGGCTTGGGAATCGGAGTCTAAGGCGACTTCAAGAATAGTCTCTGCCCGGAGATAGCTCTCGCTGACTGCAGCTGGTCCGATGCGATAACTTTCGGTCGCCATCGATACGTGAGGTGAATCGCGATCGGCGTCGGAATACACGGCCACGGACTCAATGCCCAGTTGATCCAGACTGCGAATTATCCGGCAGGCGATCTCACCGCGGTTTGCTATGAGAACTTTGGAAAACACGATTGCGAGAAATTTAGAGACAGAGAACGAGATGGGCTGTCCAACTGAGGAAAACGTGGATCTTCACAGATGCTTAAGACTCGTTTTTGGCACGAGGTACTTTCTAATCCCAGATGATCGTCTCAATAGGAGTAGGGTTGTACGCGTTGCAAGGATTATTCAATTGGGGGCAGTTGGAGATGAGACACATCACATTTCGCTCGGCGATCATTTCTACATAGAGACCAGCGGAAGAGATCCCGTCTTCGAACGTGAGTTTTCCTTCCGGCGTGACTGGCACGTTCATGAAGAAGTTGATGTTGCAAGGAAGATCACGGGTTGTCAGATCCGGCCCCCAATCCTGCAAGCCCCGGATGAAGCTGTCGCGGCAGGCGTGCATGAACTCCGTTTTGGGAGAATACCTCATTGTATTGCTCTCACGTGAACACGCTCCGCCAAGGGTGTCATGGCGACCGCAGGTATCGGCAGTGATTCTCATCAGAAGGTCTCCTTCTGACGAGATCAGCTCCGAACCCGTTGTCAGGTAGAGGGAACCTTGTCGGCGGACGGTATCGGACGCACTGTAGCGATTTTCCGGATCTTCAGCATCATAGAACAAGGTGTCGGCCGCTTGATTACCTTCCAGGTCAACAATACGGAACGTCTGACCTTTCTTGATTTTGTGGATCCAATAGTCGCCTGCCAAAACGGTTTTGCGATACACCGCGTCTTCGGGTTTGAGTGTGCTTTCGGTCAACATGGGAAAAGGGTTGGGAAGTTAAAATCGAAGGGCGTTGTATTCCTCTGTGTTGTTGAACGCACGCTGGTTTTCGGGTCGTGAGTTCAGGCACGGATCGTTCTCGGCTGCCGGAGTGCTTTTGAATACCTCAAGCTTAACTTTGCCTGGGTCGTAAGTTGGATTTGGATCGAACGGGTGTTGGCAGGTATTGAGGACGACGAGAGTGTCCATTTCGAAGCGAAGGTCTACCGTATCGCCGGGAGTGGACTCTCCCTCGACAAAACTCAATTTCCCGTTGTCATCAGTCACCACTTTGCTGAACCAATTGATGTTCGGCATCAGATCCCGTTTGCCCAAGCCCCATTTCGCCAACTCGATTAGAAAAGAGTTCTGCGCATCCCGGTAGAAACTATTTCGCGCCTCCTGAAAGGTCTTAGTGCCATACTTCTCTTCTACCGACGCGGCGTCGGAGCATCCGCAGACCGCATCATGCCATCCACGAGTATCGCCTGTGATCGAGCAAAATAACCGCCCCATGTCCGAATGCAGACAGTAGGGTGCTGAAAGGTAGAAGATGTGCTGGCCCTTCAGGGTGTCCGGCATGTTGTAGCGCTCGTGCTTTTCGAACGCGTTGTAGAGAAGCATTCCGACATTCGCCTTACCCTCCAGGTCGGTCATTCGAAGCGTCTTGCCACGTCCGATGACCTTTGACCACATGGTCGCACCACGGAGTGTGGTTTCGTAGATTTGCTCGCTCGAGCCAAGAGGCGGAGCAGGTGTATTTTCACTCATAGACGGAATACTAGTTCAAAAAACTAGCTTTAGAAAAGCCGAGCGTATTGATCAACCTCCCATTGGCTAATCCGTTGATGGTATTGGCGCCATTCTTCGGACTTGTAGGTGATGAATTCATTCCGCAACTCATCACCCAGGACCTTCTCAACGAAAGAGTCAGCCGAGAACGCTTTGACAGCTTCATCCAAAGAACTAGGGAGTTCTGAGATTCCACGGCCAGAGAGTTGATCGGGAGTGAGTTCATAGAGATTATCTTCCTGAGGATCGCCTGGATCGAGTTTCTCTCTGATTCCTTCGAGTCCGGCGGCGAGTGCAAGTGCGGCAGCGAGATAGGGGTTGCAGGATGCATCGGCGTTCCGCGACTCGATGCGGCCCCCAGCCATTGGAATGCGGAGAGAGTTCGTCCGATTATTACTACCGTAGGAGTTGAACACAGGGGCCCATGAGTAGTAGCTCATGAGGCCACGCCTGACGAGGCGTTTGTAGCTATTTACCGTTGGCGCGAATGTTGCACAAAGGGCTGGACCGTGCTTGAGGATGCCGGCGCAAAACTGATAACCAAGCTCACTAAGCCCGAGCGCCCGCGGGTCGTCAGCTCTGTTGCACGCAAAGAGGTTCTCCCCCGTGTCTTTGTCGAAAAGAGACATGTTGAAATGCGCGCCGCAGCCCGTCTTATCTGCAAATGGCTTAGGCATGAAAGTCGCGATGAGTCCTTCTTCAGAGGCGTAGTGCTTCGCCATGTAACGGAAGAAAACGAAGCGATCACACATGGTGAGAACGTCGGAATATTTAAAATCAAACTCGAACTGAGAGTTCGCGTCTTCGTGATCGAACGAATAGAGTTCCCATCCAAGGCTATCGATGGTTGTGGCCATCTTATCCAGCCAACCGTAGCGATCCATAAACCGCTTGAAGTCGTAGCAGCTCTTCTCCAGATCGTCGTCGCGATTTGGAATTTCGAGCGATCCATCATCGTTGTGGTGAAGGACGAAGACCTCGCACTCTATACCGAGATTCATCCCGAAACCCATAGCCTCAGCCTCTTTGAGCACCTTTTGCAGCAAGACACGGGTGTTCACTTCGTAAGGTTCACCATGCAATGTGTTGTCCGCCGGAATCCAGGCAACCTCGGGGTTCCATGGGAGCGGTATGATCAGGCCCAAATCCGGGTTGGAGGCGATTTCATCGTCATTGGGACTCTGGCCGAGACCGTCGAGTGCATAACCTGTGTAGAGCTCTGATCCGCGAGCGAATTCAGAGAAATGACTAAGAGGCACAACCTTGCCCTTAGGAACTCCGTGGATGTCGACGTAGTTACCGACGCAATACTTGACGCCGGCCTTCTCTAAATCGTCCTGAATCGCGGCTATTTGAGCGTCAGTCCACTTTTCCTTGGAGTATAGATTTCCAGCGGCGGTCTTATACTTATCGTAGAATTCTGTCATTTCAAAATTCAGTTAAACGCGCTCATCGTAGGAGGCATCGAGAGGAGGTTTTTCTTTAAGACCTTTTTCGACAAGCTTACTGAGTGCGGAAACCAGCTCTTGAAAAAGCTGTTTACCTGCTATTTCTGAAGACTCACTGGGCCGTCCGGTTACTCCGTTTGTGCTGGTGCGATTTACCGGATGAAAGAAAACGCATTCGCCCGTTCGGTCTGGGTCGTCGGCGCTCGTAAGTTCATTCATTCGGACCATTTTCGGAGACAGTGCCATCATCAGACTCGTCTCGGCTGCGTTTCCGTGCCAGTCATCTGCGTCTGCTGAGAAAGTTGCTTCGATTGCCGGGGTTATGTTCCCAGTGTTTATATTTGAAACCATCATATCGTCATATCGACAGCGCAGGGTATCTAAGGCGCATCCAATCGCTGATTGATTACCGACGTGACCATTCACCAGAAAACAGCGGCGGATACCTGATTTATACAGCCAGTCGCCCATATCACAGAGCACCGCGATCATTGTCGTGGGGCTGAGGGCGATTGTCCCCGGCCATCGGTGGGAATGGCCAATTGAGCAGCCGTAAGGCAACGTCGGTAGGACCGGAACACCAGTTGCCTTACCCGCAGCCCGGCACACCTCTTCGGAAAGGACACTGTCCATGCCGGTTCCCAAATGAGGGCCGTGTTGCTCGGTTGCGCCGAGAGGGAGAATTACCCCATCACAGCCACCGTCAATTCGTTCGAGGATTTCCGGCCACGTCATAGCCGACCACGGACTGTAGGTGGCATCCTGCATCCCTATTCAACATCGTCGCTCTTGAGAGTCATTCGAATAACGGGCAGCTCTTCCTCCGGTTCATGAGCCTTTGGATGGATGAGCTCCTCAAGGCGTTGCTTTGTCGCCAAAAACTCTGGGCTCAACAAACAATCCGGCTCGCGTGGACGCGGCACTGGTACTTCGATGAACTCCTCGATCTCGCCCGGATTGGCTTTCAGGACCAAGATCCGGTCGGAGAGGTAGATCGCTTCCTCCAAGTCGTGTGTCACAAACATGATGGTAACATCTACGTTTCGCCAGATCTTCAATAGATGGGACTGCATCTGACAACGCGTGTGAGGATCCAAAGCTCCGAAAGGTTCGTCCATAAAGAGAATCTGAGGTTGATTCGCTAGAGCCCGGGCAATTGCGACCCGTTGCTTCATTCCGCCTGATAATTGTCTCGGATACTTATCTGCAGAATTCGCTAGTCCCACCATTTCGATCCATTGCATAGCCTCTTGTTCGACGGTTGGTCCCGACATGCCGTTTACCTCGAGACCGAACATGACGTTTTTCTTGACGGACAACCAAGGAAACAACGTGTAGCCCTGAAAGACCATGCCGCGGTCGGCGCCTGGCCCGATCATCTCTTGGCCATCGAGAAGAAATTCCCCGTCTGTTATTGTCTCGAGCCCTGCAAGGACCCGAATCAAAGTCGATTTACCGCACCCTGACGGTCCGATAACCGAAACAAACTCCCGACGGTGGATATTGAAATCGAGATCATGCAATACCGTTAGATCACCCTTTGGCGTGGAGAAGGTCTTACTCAGTTTTTGGACATCGAGTTTAATCGGACGCTGGTAGAGCTCAGCGAATCGCGCACGAACGGATTCGCTCTGATCTTTGTAGCTTGGGAGTTTAACAATCTCGCTCATCTTCCTGCCTTCTAACTCGCCGGTTTTCTGTAAGTGTTCCGGTTGATGAGCCAAATTACAAAACGTCCTATGAACCCGTGCCGTTTCTCCGCGGCTTCCGGCGTCCAAGGGAAGAAATACTTCCGAAGCGATGCGAGAATTTGGTCTGTCACGAATCCTGTAACTCCGATTAAGATGATGATCGGGAATACGCTATCAAAGTTTCGAAAGCGCCCCTGGGTTTCGAGAAACTCAGTCAACCCGCTCTTCACTCCAATCAATTCTGCAATCACGAGCCAAGTCCACGCCCAGCCAAGCAAGATGCGCAAGTCGTTGTAAAGGTTGGGAGTAATGCCGGGAATAATTACTCTTCGGATAAGCGTAAGACTCTTTGCCCCGAGCGTCTGCGCGGCTTCGAGAAGGGCGCCATCTAGCTGACGCGTAGTGTTGGAAACAACGAGCACGAGCTGAAAGAAGGTGCCAACAAAAACCAAGGCCACCTTTGGAGCGTCATGGGCTCCAAAAATGACCACCAAAAGAGTGCTAAAGGCGGGTGCCGGCATGTAGCGGAAAAAGTCCACGAACGGCTCGCAGAGTCTTGAAAAGAGATCGAAAGTTCCGCAGAGAACTCCTAGGGGAACACCGATCAGAGCGGCCATCAGAAACCCTAAAAAGACGACCTTCAGTGAGTGCAGGTAACGTTCAAACATTGAGGGAGTATCTCCTTCGGAAACGAACGTAAAATCCTCAAACCCTTTCAAGACAACTTCGTGTGGGGCAGGCAAGTAGTCCGGGTTAGCTGGAACCCCCTGAGGAACAAGTTTCAGCAATGGTTGAGACGGTATTTCCTTGGAATCAAAAGTCTCGGAGTGGCTACCGAGGATTGCCCAGTTACTCTTGATCACCTCAAGATTTTCATCGGAAATCTGCACCCTTCTCGGATTCAACTCTCCGAGTGCGAGGCCCCTCCAGATTGCATAAATCTCCGCATCGTCAGTCGTTTGATCCCGATCGATCCAACCATTCGCTACTCCGACAGGCGCTATGTGCCTCAGCAATTTTATATTGTTCCGTCGCGAACCTCTTACTTCTTCGCCTGCATCGAGTTTTTCCCGCAGAGCCGCATTTTCGTCCCGGATCTGCTGCTGAAATACACTGAAGTCGAACCCTCCCGGTTCATCTGCCGTTCTCGTTATGTGATTTCCCGCTGTATAGACGGTAGTGACGTTCGAACGATCAGCCGAAATCTGAAGCTTGATATCAGGGTGCCAGAAAAAGGGAGTGTAGCTGACAAAACACCAGATCGCTAATGGCAACAGAAACGAACAGATGGTCAGGAAAAGGCGCCGTCTACCTTCTAAATCCTTGCGAACCGCAAACCATGGGTGCTTTTTCACCTTCGGCCTATTTTTCTTCATGGTGCCGTTGGGTTACTCGGATTCTCTTGTACGACGTCCTCGATTCTGCATAAAACGAAGGCGAACCAACTGAGAATGGTCCGCCTTCAGCAAGCAAACACAAAGGTTTGAAAAGCGAGTTTCTAACTATTTGGAAGCCGCGTATTCGAGAGTAAGGCTCGGGTCGAGGTATTTGTCGGTCTCGAGGGGTTCCTCATAGACACCTTGCTCTACATTGAATTTGTCGGAGATTTCGGTGGACCCATAGACCGAACCAAGTCCGTCACCGTCTTTCCAAACCTCAAGGGCTTCATCGAGACTGAGAATGTAGGTGCCTTCGAAAAAGGGCTCGTACTCTTCGGGGGTGAGCTGCACACGCTTAGAGAGAATCTCGAGTGCCTCATCGATGTTGTCTTCGTCCTTCAGGTAGTCGGCGATTTGATACCACACAGACACAACTTTCGCCCAATCATCGCGGCGAGTCTCCAGGCTTTCTGGATCAACAAAGAGCAGATCATAAATGATTCCTGGAGCATCTGCAGAGGTAAGAACAGGGCTCGAACCAGGAACAGTCTTCAGTGCCTGACCTGAATTCGGTTGCCATGCACCAATGGCATCGACAGCCCCGGAAGCGAGCACTTGAGGCGTTTCATTGGTTGGCACATTAACGATTTCAAACTCCGCTGCATCAATCCCGGCGAGTTCAGCTCCCTTGAGAAGAAGGAGGTGAACGACGAAGCCTTCTTCGATTCCAATTTTTTTGCCTTTCAGGTCTTCGAGAGTCTCGATACCCGGTGCAGCAACAATCATGTCATTTCCGTTTGAGTAGTCGTTGATGATAATACCGACGGATGGCTTTCCAGTGCCTCCCGTGACAAGGGCATCCCCATTGGTCATGCAAACGGCATCAATGTTACCCGCTACATAGGCATCCATAGAGGCCACGTAATCCATCCAAAGAAATTCTACGTCGACGCCAGCCTCCTCAAACCAACCTTTGTCAATTCCGATCTGCCACGCGACCCACCCCGGCCAATCACTATAACCAATCTTTAGCGGCTCTTTCGCGGTGAGAAAGCTGGCAGCTACAAGGAAAGAGGCGCAAATACCTGCGCGGAACATTTTGTAGAGCGAGTTAAGGGAGGCTGACTTGATCATGATGTGGTTGTGTTTTCGATTTGTGGGCAAAGATGGATCTCTTTGGTCACCCGCGATGAGCATTTGATATGCCAGCACCACGTAAAGTTATCGGTAAGAGAAGGTACGACCGTCTGGCCTGATATGGGAGAAAGAAGAATTTGAACCACGGATTACTCGGATGAGCACGGATGTGAAAAGAAAACTGAAGAGAAATCCTATCCGCGTAATCCGTGATATCCGTGGTCAAAAAGAGAATGGAAGGAAGGCAACGAACCCGTTTGGTATATCCCGACAAACCGAGGACATTCGGTGGCTATATTCAGCCTTCGTAGGCAACCCGGTATTATCGCCCGTGAAATCGACAATCCTCAGAACGCTGGACCTCACTGGCCGAGTCGCAAAGCCTCGACGTTGGAAGTTTAACCGGATTAGGGTCAAAATGACACCACGCTGTCGTTTTTGAAATGAATCGCCAGGCTTCCACAGGAAGAGGCTGGGGAGGGTAGGTGCTTCATTGAGAAATTCAGATGATGATTTTCGTTATTAAACCGCGCCTTATACGAAATCGAAATCGAAATCGGTATCGCGATCGAAAGCACTCGGGACCCGGTTTCGATCCCGATATCGAATCCCGAGTATTTTCTATTTAAGTAGCGAATTAATACCACGCTTCTCTTTCCCGTTGAAGCGCTGGGTGATCGTCGATTAAAGGTTTGAGGATGGTTCGCATACTTTTGGCTTGTTCTTTGGCTCTTTCTCTCCTCTCGGGTTGCGCGGGGTTTCGGAAGAATTTGAATGAGAGTAGGGAAGACCGGACTTCCTCTGGTCTCGACGCAATACAGGAGGACACAGTGGACGATTTCGCGGAAGGTGGTCAGCTAAACCCGTCTGAAGAGGCAGCGATGAAAGAGTCGATTTCGGGTTCGTTCGAGTGAAAATACTCTGCGTTCCTTTCGGATCGCAGGGAGACGTCGATCCCCTTTTTTGGATTGCAGACGGGCTTGCAAGGAAGGGGCACGAGCCAGTCTTTTTGCTTACACCCTTTTATTCGTTCCTTGCAGAGGAGCGGGGATTCGAATGGCACCCTCTCGGAACGGAGGAAGAGTTCGCTTCGCTTCTATCAAATCCTTTGCTTTGGGACCGCTTTCGGGGTCCTGAGGTCTTGATGGGGGAGGTAGCGAAACTCATGGAACGGTTGGGAACCGCCACTTTTGAGATCGCTGAGGGTGCTGATCTTATGGTCACGGGCTCTCTAGCGGTTAGTGCTCGGTCCGTTGCCGAGAAATTGCAGATACCGTCCGTTACGGTTCATCTACAGCCGGTGGTCTTCCGCTCGCTTGAAAACACTCCTGTCTTTGTCCCTGAGCTGGCATGGTTAAGCCGAAGTCCGCGCTGGTTGAGGCAATTTCTTTACAAGCTGGTTGATTGGCGCATTTGGGGAGAGGGTAAGAAGAGTTTAAATGAGTTTCGCCGGTCCTGTGGGCTTCGTCCGATAGATGATTTCTATGCTGAAGCCATCAATGGATGTGATGGAGTAGCTGCACTTTTTCCCGAGTGGTTTGCTCCGAAAGAAGTAGATTGGCCCCCTCAGCTAAAGTTGTTTGGGTTCCCTGTCGAGACGGTGGAGAGACGACCGCTCCCCGAATCTCTGAACCGGTTTCTTGAGGATGGAAAGCCGCCCGTTCTGTTCACCCATGGCTCTGCCAATATTCACACCGATTCCTTTCATCGTCGTGCAGTAGCGGTCTGCAAGGAGCTGGACCAACGTTGTCTTCTGGTTGGCTTAAAGCGACCGGAAATAGATCTCCCCAACCATGTTTTCCACATTGATCGGGCTCGATTCGAGGACCTTTTTCCTCTCTGCTCGGTAGTGGTGCATCACGGCGGCATCGGAACTCTTGCCCGCGCTCTTCAGGCAGGAGTTCCACAGGTTATCGTGCCTCGATCTTATGACCAACCGGATAACGGCATCCGGATAGAACGGCTTGGGGTTGGAAAGATGGTTCGCTACAGCCAGCTGAATAGCGTGAAATTCATGGAGACGATACGAACTGTTCTCGAAGGACGTACATTCCGGGAAAACTGCGACTCAGTTCGGGTTCGAATTCGAAATTCTCAAGTGCGAGAGTCCTTATGCACTTGGATGGAAACTTTCGCTAAATAATTGGAAGAGTGGGCGTTTTGGCTGGTTTGTGTATCTCAGAGCGAGTCGTCTCGTCCTGTAGCACGATCTGCTACTGTTTCGGAGCCTTACCGGTGACCCTTTCCACACTGGAAGTGGTTTCTGGTGGACCGATTTCAATTCGTGCAGCTCGTTGTGCTGGGACGGGTTCAGGCTTCTTCGTTACCTTCAGCCCCTCCTCTTCATCGAGAGACTCAGTCTCTATTCTTGAGCCGGATGCTTCCGATTGAACTTTCCGAAGAAGGTGCCGACAGTGCTCCTGAATCAACTCATAGTCCGCACCGGGAGCGAAACCTTGTTCCTTCGACTCGGTAAGGACACTGCGCAGTTCACTGACTGGGTCCTCGACTCTCTTGAGACGATCATTCATTTCTTCGATACTGCCGGATTCGGTGGCTTCTCCGATCAGGAAAGGGATTTTTACAGCGGACCCCGTCATTCGGTTGCGGAGGGAGAAATCCTCTATGCCCCTACTAAAATCGAGAACAGAATCTGCCAGTGCTGAGGCCTCCTTCCAGAGTGGCGAGTCGACGAACGAACGATATGGCATGTTGTCGGTAAACTGGAAAATGGTTGTGACGTCAATTCGGAGATGGTTACACCCTTATACCAAAGCTAATGTGTGGAGTTCGGCCACTATTATAAGGAATGAAAACCTTTCTCTAGACTACATTCTGTGGATTACCGTTTAGGAATGCCTCCAGGTTTTTGGCTAGGGTGGCTATAAGACGGGCGCGAGCCTCTGTGTTTGCCCAGGCTACATGCGGGGTGATGAGGCTGCCGGAGACTCCAAAGAGAGGATTGTTTGGAGAAGGTGGCTCCTCCTTTGTCACGTCTGCACCGTAGCCTCCGAGATGTCCTGAGTGAAGAGCATCGGCAACAGCTTGCTCGTCGACCAAGTGCCCTCTCCCGGTATTAATTAAAAAAGCGCCCGGTTTCATTTGGCTGAGAGTAGTCCGGTTGATCCACTCTTCGGTCTCTGGAGTCAGCGGACAGTGGAGTGAGACCACATCGGCCGAATGAAGAAATTCCTCTTTATCCATCCATCTGCACGGAAAATCAGTCTCGCGGCGAGAGCGCGAATAAACCAGGATCTCCATTCCCAAAGCGACAGCAATTCTAGCAGTTGCTTGGCCGATATCTCCGCATCCCACGATTCCAAACTTTTTCCCGGCCAATTCAATCATAGGACCTGCTCGGACAGAGAAGTCTGATTGTGCGGACCATTTTCCCGAATGCGCCAGTTCCGCATGAGCGGATACATTGCCCGCCATCTCTAAAAGCAGTGCTATTGTGTGTTGAGCAACGGAAGCGGTTGAGTACGCCGGCACATTGGTGACAGTTATTCCCAGATCCCGCGCTACCCCGAGATCGATAACGTTTGTCCCGGTGCTCATGAGACCAACATAGCGGAGATCCGGAAGTGCCTGGAGAGTTTCTGCGGAGAGCACGACTTTGTTCGTAAAAATTACCGGTGACTTTCCTACCCGCTCGATAAGCTGCTCGGCACTCGTTCGGTGATGAAGAGTCAAATCTCCAAGGGCTGCGAGAGTATGCCAGCTAGGATGTTCCGGATGGGTCTCATCGATAGCCAGAGGAGACGTCGTAAAGGAATCGAGAACTACGATAGGTAGCTTCATGGGACTCAGCATAAAAGTTGTGTTTCAATAGGGACGAGAATCTTTTCGATTTTAAAAGGAGTGAGGTTTCTGGAGTTAGAAAGATCTTTTTTTCTACTCGGCAGGTCCGGGACAAGGAAATGGAGGGGATATCGCCAGGTGTAGAGTCTTTCAGGAGCCGATTTTTGTGTTAACTAAATTTATTGGGAGTTAACAATTGTCCTCCTCAGAAATTTCTTCTTGAAACTTCAGATGCGTGGATCGTGTCTTCTTTTTTTCAGTTTGTTCGTCTCTCAATCAGCCAAAGCGGTTTTGATTGAGCCGAGTGCTCCACCCGTTCTGGTTCCTGCTGTCGCGACTCCCTCGGCTACTTACCAAACCCCGGTGACGGCTCTGCAGTTCGACCCGCGGGTCGATGTGCAGGGGCGTCTTTTTAATGAGGCGCAGGCGGATGTGACGATTCGAGGAGGAACGTTTGAAAGCACTGGGTTTGTCCTTGGTTCAGCTACCCTCATCGATCCTCAAACGGGGCATTACTATGCTGAGATTCCGGTGCCGACCGCCATGCTACTCGAGCCACAGATTTTTACAGGTTCCGCAAATACGCTCGGATCATTCAACTCGACTGCGGGATCGATTCGATGGGGCTGGGCACCGGTTGAGGAGGGAGGCAGTGTTTTAGTAGGATTCAGTCAATACAACGGCAATGTTCAGGAACTACAAGGGGGTGTAAAGTTAACGACTGACCGATGGGGAGGAGATTGGTTGGTCGACGGAAACTTTGCTCATTCGGAAGGGGATGGCGACCTTGAGAATGCAGACCACCGCTTCTACCGCTACGCTGGCCGTCTACAACGCAGGAGCGATTCGACGCAGACCGATCTTTTTGCGGGCTACCAGAGCAAGATTTTTGGTCTGCAAAACCTCTATGCGGCTCCCTTTGACTCTTTCGAACTGGAGAATGTAAAGACACGGCTATTTCTCCTGAATCACCGCTACCAACCGGATGACAACGAATGGCTCGAAGCAACTGCCTATTATCGGAGAAACTCCGACGACTACGACTTTGACCGCTTCAACCCGGATGTTGGAAATCCTTTTCAGCATGAAACGAAGGTCGGTGGCGGGGCAATCAAAGGGGCCAAGCCGATCGGAGAAACCATCGTTTTGTATGGCCTCGAGATTTATGCGGATCATATCGAAAGCACTGCCCTTACCTTTGGCTCATTCGATTCACGGGTCTTTGGTGGCGTAAGTCTTGCGTTGCAGCGGAGTTGGGAGAGAGGGGAAGGGGTTTGGACCGGAACTCTCGGAGGGAAATACGATGATTCGAATCGTGAGAGTGGCCAGTTGGTGCCGGTATCGCGATTGGAATATGCGGTAAGGGACCAGAATGGTGATGGTTGGGCAGTCTACGTCGATGGATCGGGAGCGAGCCAAGTGCCGGGGTACACCGCGATTGCTTCGAATCCGAACGGTGGACTCTTCAGGGGAAATCAGGATCTGGGTCGCGAAACTTCCTGGAACCTCTCCGTTGGGGGTGGTGTGGATGAGGGTCCGTGGTCGGTCGATGCGGCTGTTTTCGCACGGCGGGATGATAATCTTGTAGACTGGACGTTCAATTCCTCTGGCGGACTGGCGAGGACCGCGAATCCAATCGATCTATGGGTCTATGGTCTCGAATTTCTCGGGCGATACCGTTGGGACCGTGGAAAACTTTCGGTCGGATACGCTTGGTTGGAGAAAGATGAAGACTACGGAATTTCGGAGGTGGATGCGAGTTTCTACGCGCTGAATTACCCGGAGCATCGGGTCACGCTTTCGCTGAATTGGACGCTCGCATCGTGGGTATCGTTTCGGACTGATTCAGAGTGGCGTCTGCAACGGGAGAATATTCTGCGGGAGAGTGGCGATACCGCTTTCCTGACTGACGCTGCCCTGCAGTTTCAAACAGACCGTCTTCCTGGTGCAGAATTGTGGGTCGGGGTTTGGAATCTGTGGGACGACGATTTTCAAGAGGTTCCGGGAGTTCCTCGTGAGGGTCAGACGTTTTTCGCCAATCTGGTGTATCGCTTCTAAAAAAAATCTAAATCCGCCTCGCCATTGTGCCGCTGACCTCTGGCTCAGACACCAGGTCAGCGCTGCAAAGGACGACGGAGATCTTTAGAGGTATCATCCCTATCCCTTCGTAGGAAGAGGCTTTACGCCTCGATCTGGATCTCGAAAGAAAAAATTCCCCTAGAGGGGTGAACCCTCTTCCAACTACTGAAATTCATGGCCATTGTCGCAGTCATTTGGTCTGAATGGTGATTTTCCCTTCTTGGAGCATCTCGACTTGATTCAATTACAAATGGATTGAAGTAGCAGCGCATCAGAGGGTTGCCAGATCGTTGGGATCGTCCAATTCTTGAGAGTAGAATGGGAAAAACTACTAACAAATTGCGAGTGGGTGTAGCCGGGGTCGGCTACCTCGGGCGACATCACGTAAGGATTTACAGCGAATTGCCGGAATACTGTGAGATCGCTGGGATCCTGGAAGTCGACGACGAAAAGGCCATTGAAGTCACGGAGCAGTTCCGCTGCCCACGTTTTGGTTCATTGGATGAAATGGCCGCTAAGTGTGACGCGGTGAGCGTCGTTGTTCCTACGGATAGGCATGCTGATGTTGCACTGCCTCTGTTAGAGGGCGGTTGCCACCTCATGGTTGAGAAGCCGATCTGTAAAAGCCGGGAAGAAGCATCCGCAATACTGGCAAAGGCGAAAGAGAAAAATCTCATCGTTCAGGTAGGCCATGTAGAGCAGTATAACCCGGTGACCTCTTTCCTAGAGGAAGCAGTTTTCAAGCCCCAATACATTACCGCTGATCGGTTGGCCCCGTTCAATCCACGCGGAACCGAGGTAGGCGTCGTGCTCGACTTAATGATCCACGACATCGGGGTGATCCTTCAGCTTGTTCAGTCGCCGGTAAAGAAAATCGAAGCCGTTGGCGTGGACGTTCTGTCCGCCACAGAGGACATCGCCAACGCGCGGATCGTTTTCGAAAATGGTTGTGTGGCAAACATCAACACAAGCCGGGTTAGCCTGAAAAAGGTGCGCGAGATTCGGGTATTTCAGCCGGAGTCCTATCTTTCACTCGATTTCATGAACCAAAAGGGGCATCTACTGCGAAAGCGGGATCAAGGTCTGGTCCGCGATGATATTCCGATCGAACCTGGCGAACCGTTGAAGCTCGAACTAGAGTCTTTTCTCGCCTGTGTTCGCGATGGATCGGAGCCGAAGGTTTCTGGAGTTTCCGGGTTGCAGGCCTTGAAGATCGCACTCGAGGTCACTGAGCAGATTCGCCAGAGTCAGCAATAGCGTTGATGGGAAACTTGTCAAAGGTTCCGGAAATTCACTCGTTTGCTCCTCCGGAAAACGGTCGCTGCGATCTCCTTGTCGTCGCTGGAGAGCATAGTGGGGATCAGCATGCGGCAACAGCTGTGCGTGATCTTCTCGGAGCCTTCCCCGAGTTTTCCGTGAGTGCCCTCGGTGGTCCGGCCCTGAAGGGTGCCGGTGCTCAGGTTCTTTACGAATTAACAGAGCTGTCGGTAGTCGGCTTCGTTGAGGTGCTTTCCCACTATGGCGAATTCAAGCACCTCTTCGCAGAGACGATCAATTGGATTGAGACGCACAAACCTAATGTAGTCTGTCTTGTCGATTATCCAGGGTTTAATCTGCGCCTCGCAAGGGAACTGAAGAAGCGTGGTGTAAGCCGAAAGGGTGGCGGTGAGGTAACGGTGCTTTTTTACATCAGCCCTCAGATTTGGGCTTGGAAGGCGAAGCGCCGCTTCAGCATGCAGGAGTGTCTGGACGAACTTGGGACAATCTTTCCGTTTGAGGTGGAGTGCTACAAAGACACTACGCTGTCGGCATTTTTTCTGGGACATCCATTCGTCGACCCTCGTTTTCAATTGCAGGTCGAGTATGATCCTGACGGTCCAATTCTCCTTCTTCCGGGTAGTCGTTCTGCAGCGGTGGGCCGCATTTTTCCACGAATGTTGGCGGGTATGGCAGGATCTCTGGACCTGCTGGGTGACAAAAAAGTTCGCGTCCTCTACCCGGGTGAGCGGATCCGGGGCGAACTGGAACGGATCCTGTCCGAGGTAACGCTTCCTTTCGAGCCTGAACTGCGGCTTGTCTCTGATGGATCGACGGGTTCGGCGGTAGTGACGAGCAGCGGAACCATGTCGCTGCAGTGTGCCTTGGCAGGTATTCCCGGGACGATTGTTTATCGGGCACATCCGATGACTTACTGGCTGGGAAAAACGTTCGTAAAAATCCCTTACCTTGGAATCGCGAACATCTTGTTGAAAAAACCCTTTTATCCCGAGCTACTCCAGGGAGCCGCTTCGCCTAAGAAATTGAGAGAGCAGGTCGCGCGAATGTTGTCTTCAGGTGCATCCGAAGTGGCGAAGGAAGCTGCGGCGACACTTCGCAACCTGCTCTCCGCGAATCGATACCTTGACCCTGCCGCTTGGCTCAAAAGCCATCTGGATCCACCGGAAGTCGGTGAGCCCGTGACGATGATCGGGCCATAGTGAAAGAGATTTAGTGAATGAAGCTTGGAAAGGATTTGCGGGTTTATTTGCCGTAGTGTTTCTCGCGTTTTACGTAGTTGGTCTCGAAAAAACACGGGAAAGAGAAACTGATTTGGTTTCGACTGACCCGATTGAGAGGGCTCGACTGGCTCTTAATGAAGGCAACATTGTTTTCTACGAGGTCTGGTTTAACAGGTATGACGGAGATAACAACCAGGTTAGTAGTTGGATGATTCCGGGAATCGACGAGATATCGGAAGAGATTCTGAAGAAGAATCCAATAAGAACGAGGATCGAGACGACTGCCGGTTTCGAAATTTCGAACGAGCAAGCCAATCACAATAGGGAGGCGAAACGCTGGGCTTACGCTTACAACACCGAACTTGCTAAGTCTTTGGAAGAACGAGGGGTAAGTGTTGACGGGTGATCATCCTTCTAGGGGAGTTAAACTCACCTTTCTGACCTACGCAAAAAAAAACGGCCCGGAAGATCCGGGCCGTCAAAATGGAGAGCAGAACCTAATTAGCTCTTGGCCGCGAGGTAGTTTTCGTTGGCTTTATTCCAGTCCACGACACTCCAGAAAGCCGCGATGTAGTCCGGCCGGCGGTTTTGGTAGCTGAGGTAATAGGCGTGCTCCCAGACATCGAGTCCGATTACCGGAGTGCCCACGCATTCAACTACGCCTGCCATGAGCGGGCTGTCCTGATTCGGAGTTGAGCACACACAGAGCTTTCCGTCACCGTCCACGCAGAGCCAAGCCCAACCACTTCCGAAACGGGTGGTGGCCGCATCTGTGAACTTTTCCTTCAAGGACTCGAATCCACCGAGCTCAGCTTCGATTGCTGCAGCGAGCTCACCGGTAGGTTCGCCGCCTCCTGTTCCGCTTAAAATGCTCCAGAAAAAGGTGTGGTTAGAATGGCCGCCTGCATTGTTTCGAACGGCAGTCCTTTTCGCTTCGGGAACAGCTGCCAGGTCAGCAATTAAGTCGTCGACGGGTTTTTCGGCCAACTCATGACCCTCAAGTGCTCCGTTGAGCTTGGTCACGTAGGTATTGTGATGCTTCGTGTGGTGAATTTCCATCGTCCGAGCGTCGATGTGAGGCTCGAGTGCGTCGTATCCGTAGGGAAGATCTGGTAGTGTGTAGGACATGATAATTTGCGTTAGGATTTCTGTGAAAGCCACCAAGATGGCCGCTAACTGGCAGACTCGTCAACTTTCCAAAGTGCTTATTTTTTCCGCTTATTGGAAAAGAAAGCCTGGAGGAGCTGATGACACTCGTCTGCAAGAACCCCAGAGGTAATGAGAGGGAAGTGATTGAGAGTTCGAATTTCACAGACATTGAACGCACCACCAAGAAACCCCATCTTTGGATCGGATACGCCGAATACAACGCGACCGACCCGACTCATGATGATTGCCCCCGAGCACATTGGGCAGGGTTCTTTTGTTACGTAAAGGGTCATTGCGTTTAATCTTTGATCGCCGAGGAAGCGGGCTGCTTGGGTAATCGCGAGGATTTCCGCGTGTGCGGTCGGGTCACCCGTAGCCTCGACTTCGTTGTAGGCGGAAGCTACAACCTCATTCTCCCGCACGATCACTGCTCCCACCGGCACCTCATCCGAGCGGAAAGCTTCCAGGGCCTGATTATAGGCAAGACTCATGTAGAACGAATCATTTCGATCCAACTGAGAGGGGTAGAGCTTTTCGAACGGACAATCCATGAATGGGAAACGCTCGTTTTCGGGAGTAGTGAAGGCAAGCGATTTTAGCGTTTGTTTTTCCGAGAGTCTCCGTTTCGCAAGTTGTTGACATCAATCAGGATTTAAGAGACGACGATGAGTTTGGTTATGTCAGATGATGAAGTAGAAGTTGAAGGAAAAATAGTGGCGGTCCTGCCCGGTACCATGTTCCGGGTAGAGTTGGAAAACGGGCACCGTGTGCTCGCCCATATTTCTGGAAAGCTGCGAAAGCACTTCATTAAGATTACAACTGGCGATACCGTGAAGATGGTGATGAGTCCCTACGATTTGGACAAAGCCCGGATTACTTACCGCTTGCGTAACTCGAACGCGAATCGGAACGCTCCGATTCGGAGCTACGGTCCGCGTAACAACAAGAGGTAGAAATGGTACCGGGGTTTCAAATTTCCCCGGTTGAAAAACCTGGTTGTGGGCAAAGGAGAGCCCGAACCGAATGACGGAAGCAAAACGCTACAAGGTCCAGTCGGAGATCGCGGGAGAGAAGTCATCCAGCCTGAGGCGCTACCAGGATCTGATCATCGGTTCTCGCTCTTGGGGGGACCTGGTGGTCTACGAATTGGTGCAGCTTTTTGCCTCGTGGGTGCCGGGAGCCTTGGGATTGTTTTTAAGGAAGCACTTGTATCCTCTTCTCCTAGGGGATTGTGGGTCAGGCGTTGTCTTTGGGAAAGACGTCGTGATCCGCCACGGGAAGAGAATCAAGATTGGCTCAGGAGTGATTGTAGACGATGGCGTATTGTTGGACGCGAAGGGCGATGGCAACGGTGGGATCGAGCTGGGAGAGAACGTGTTTATCGGCAGAGGATCCATACTATCGTGCAAGGGTGGTCAGATTCGTCTCGGGGCACGAAGCAATGTGGGCTTTCATTCTGAGATTTTTTCTTCCAACAAAGTGGAGATAGGAGAAGACGTTATGATCGCTGCCTATGTCTATATACTCGGAGGGGGAACCTACGGCATCTCTCGCACGGATATCCCGATGAACCAGCAGTATGACTTCGATGGAAAAGGGGGCGTTGTCGTTGGGGACGATGTTTGGTTGGCCGCTCACGTGGTGGTTTTCGATGGGGTTTCGATTGGGTCGGGAGCGGTTGTCGGAGCTTCGGCTGTAGTCAATCGTGACGTTCCAGAACGTGAAGTGGTGGTTGGAATCCCGGCAAGGACGGTATCCCAAAGATAAGATTTGCATTTCTGTCGGTAGTTTGAGTAATCATTTCCGCTAATGACCGTTATGAATCCAAAGACAGCTAACGTTTCACGAGTTCTATTTTTCTTTTCGGTTCTTTTTTTGGTGGGGAACCTTTCCGCGCAGGAAACGGGCTTTCCTGCACCGGCAAGCGAAGCGGGAGAGACGCCTACCGCATCCGAGAGGGCTGTTATTGAGGCAGAGGAACAAGTTGCAGGTGAGGATGCGGACATTGTTGCGATGGAGGAAAACGCGACGATCAAGCCCGCTCCCAAGAAACCTGAGGAGACTATTCCAGTTCAGAGAAGGGGTGATTCGTTCTTCGACAAGTACATCCGCGACCGCCTTTCGATCGGAACGCGTGTTCTGTGGTATTCTTTGACGGATACTGAGAGTGGAGAAGAATTTAATGGTTCGTTCATTGGAAGCTTGAATCGGACGACTGAGGAGCAAGACGCTGCCCCGGTTTATTTCTACTTGGAGTATGCGATTTCGCCCTATTTCGGAGTGGGGATCTCCTACGATCAGTTCAAGGTAAAGACTCTGGATAGTGGTGGTGGAGATGGAACCTTCGAACTCGACGGACCGATCATCTACGCGTTCGGTCGTTTCGAAAACGGCAGTGCATTCACTCCTTTCGGTGAGATCGGATTGGCGTTTTATGGAACCAGCTTTGATGCACGTCCTGAGTGGACTTTTTCCAACGGAGGGACGACCGTGATCAACCGCTTTGAGCCCGACGACTCAACTGGGTTTGTCATTGGTGGAGGTTTGGATATTGAGATTATCAAACACCTCTCGGCGAATATTTACCTTCGTTATGTGTCGGTCGATATCGATGTAGACTATTTCTTTAGTCCTTTTTCGACGACGACTCCGCTAAACACTGCGACTTTCCCCGGTGACCACTTTGCCTACGGCCTTGGTCTGAAATACACGTTCTAAGAGGTTATTGCTCAATCGCTTGGGTTTGGAGGGATAGTCTCGATCCCTCGTTTGTTTCCTCCTTGGACCTTTAGACGAATTGCTGAACACTCTGGTGATGTCGACCACTCCGACAAACGTGCTGCTTTTGGGGGGCTCCGGCTACGTAGGTAAGGCGTTCCAGGATTACCTCACGCGTCGGCAGATCCGTTTTCTGAATGTCTCTCGTGCCCAGCTCGATTACACGCAGAGAGGGACCTTGATTTCATTCCTTCGCGAGCACAGGCCTTCCTTTCTGATCAACGCCGCCGGATACACTGGAAAGCCAAACGTCGACGCCTGCGAACTACACAAAGCAGATACTCTGCTGGGCAATGCGGTCTTACCTGGGACTATTCGGGAGGCTTGTGAAGAGACAGGGACTCCATGGGGTCATGTGTCCTCAGGATGCATCTTTTCAGGAAGACATGAATCAGGGCGGGGATTTTTGGAGTCAGATGTTCCGAACTTTTCGTTTCGGAACGGACCGTGCAGTTTCTACAGTGGGACAAAGGCGCTAGGTGAAGAGATTCTTGAGGACGCGAAGGACTGTTTCGTTTGGAGGTTGAGGATACCGTTCGATAGCACGGCGAGTCCACGGAACTACCTGGTCAAAGTGATGTCTTATGCCCGTTTACTGGAGGCAGAAAACTCCATTTCTCATTTGGGCGAATACGTAAGAGCGTGCTTTGAACTGTGGGAAAAAGGGGCTGAACCTGGAGTGTATAATGTGACCCAGCCGGATCCGATCCAGACGTCGGACGTAGTCAGGTGGATTGAGGAAGAAGGTGAGCGGCGAAAGAAAGCCTCTGAGCCAAACCCTTTGCCCGAAGACTTTAGTTTTTTCTCATCAGAGGAGGAGTTTATGCGAGTGGCTGCGAAGACTCCTCGTTCCAATTGTGTCATGGAGACTGGAAAGTTGAGGGACGCTGGTATCCATCTTTCTCCCACCGAAGAAATTGTTCGCACGTGTCTGCGGGAGATGCTGGTTCCTGAGGGACATAGGTTTCGAAAGTAGAATATCTATCATTCTTTTTCGCCCGGGAGCAGTAGTTTCAACTGTCCATTCACGTAGCCGGCGATCCACTCGGAGGTAAATCGGTCTTCGGTGTCCAGAACGATAAACACCCTCCACGCTGGTTCTCCTGGAAGAGAGGGTTGAAGGACCTTTTTCTCGGAGTCGGTTAGAGGCTCAACCTGAATGTCTTGCAGAGGCCATTGAGTCTCCTCATAGAAGGCAAAGCGGATCTTTTCGAAGACTTCAGGACCTCCCTGCTTAATGGCAATCAAACCAATTAGACCATCAATATTTTGGTCGTCATGGAATTCCAAATACGTCTCAGCAAACTCTCTCAGCTCGTCCGTTTGCTGCGAGCATGCCGAGAGGAGAAAGAGGCCTATTGAGAAGCTTAGGCCAATTCGGACGGACATTGAGGTGGTGTTCTCAAGTGCGTTACAGCACAACAACGTCAAACGGCTCAAAGATGTCATTCCCATCGGCGCGCACCTGTACCCAAATTCGAAAGTTGCCGGGCCGGGTCGGGTGAAATACAAACTCCATTTCAGCAGTTTCTCCGATGTATGGATCCACTGTGAGAGGATGCATGTGTGCGTAGCCGGACAGGGAATCTTCAAAGCCAACAAGGTGGGCGTAGGCGTCCATCGTTTTCTCGAGAGGGAGAGCACCATTGTCGTCACCATTTCTGAGCCGGAGAGTGAGCCGATGATCTCGATTTGCCTGCAGAGGGTTACTCACTCCGTCCAGAGAGAACTCGATGGGAGAAGGAGAAGCAGGTGCCGCAGGAACAGCTCTATCCACGTTTAGCGAGCCGTCTGCAACCGCGAGGAGTCTCGTTTGTAGCGGAACAAACTCCGCGAAGTATCGGTACTGGTCGGAGCGCGGTGTAAATCGCACACGATAGTCGCCGGAATCACCGAGAGGCTCCGGATGCAAATGATGGTATGAGTCCAGCTTTTCGTCGATCAGCATAAAATGGATCCGCTTCGTGTGGGTCATCGCCAGTTCGTGAGGAAGTAGGGGAGTCCCATCAGGCGCCAGAACTGAAAAGAGGATCTCCACCTCTCCGTTGGTCATTGGTGTGATCGCATGGATATCCAACTCCACTGGAAACGGTTTTGCTACGACATCGACAAAGGGAACAGGAGCAACGCTGCAGAGCTCCGGTTCAACACCTTCTATCACATTCTCGACTGGCTCGTAGTGGAGAAACCGGCATTCTGATACCGGAATAGAGCGCAAACCAACAAAGAGAATCGCAAAGACAAGGGTAAGGATCCCTGTAGAAATCAATTTTTTCCCGCCGGGTTTCATCGCTCCATTGATTGGACACGCCCATAGATGGCATCGGAGGACCAGCGACTCCCGTCTTGGCGGAGAACGATGCGCCCATGATCATCGGTAAGAAGGGTGACAAGATTGTGAACAATGGTGCCATCTTCCTCGATCGTTCGAACTCCAACCAATCGCATCAGCGCCTCGATTGTTTCGGGATCGCCAGTCAATAACTCAAAAGAGGGGCCGTTTAAACGAAAAGCCTCCCCATACTGTCGTAGAATTCCTGGCGAGTCGTAAGCGGGATCGAAAGAGATGGCAATGAGGCGAACGTCTTCTCGGCCACTTTCTTGAAGTTGCTGTCCGAGCTCGGCAAGTCTGACGGAGGTGGCTGGACACATCTTTGGGTCGCCACAACGGGTGAAGATAAAGGTCATTACCGCGGGTCTCTCGCGAAGCTTATTGCTAAAAACCGCCTCGCCACGCTGGTTGAACAAAGCAAAGTCGGGTAAATAGTCGCCCCGCCCGAGGCTGTCACTTCTTCCCACTGATGCTGCCCTTCGAACCAAGGATCGGTTTACCCCGTCCATTGTATTGGTTGTTGTGACTTCAGCAGGAAAAACCCTTTCTAGCCGTATTTGTGCACCAGACGTGTTGAGCTCACCCTCGATCACCCGTCCTTCGTAGCCAATAGCCAGATCGCCTGACCCGAGAACGACATCTTGAAGAGGTTGCCCGTCCGCAGGGCTAAAGGTTACGGTTCCACTGTCAGCATCCATCGATGTGATCACGCCGGTTACCGGAGTCGATTCACCGAGAGACGATGAAAGCGACGCAAACAGACACAGAGTGACACACCTGACCATACTCAACTTTTCCACAAGACCGATACATCTTCAAGCCTATCCGACTAATCCCATCGTCCTACCAATTGAACCTGTTTCAGCCAAAGGAGGTTTCAGAGTCTAGAGAGGCTTGTTCTAGCGTCTGCTTCCAATGTTCCTGAAAGCAGAGGACTTGGCCCCTCAGACCGTGCAGAAGAATCCAATCCGGCCCATCACGTCACCCTGAATTTTCTCGTTCCGTTTTCAGGGTCTCTCCATCAATCTACCGATCGTGCGTTTGGTTTTCTTATGTTTCTTCCTTGGACTGCTGTTTTTGGGTCGGTCATCATCGGCACAAGAGGTGTTTCTCGGAGGAAAAGAGTTCTACCTTGCGGGTGAAAGGAGTTCATCGGAGCGGGAAGTGCAGTTTTTCTATCCTTATGGGTCTAATGAAAGGAATTGGACGGAGCGGATAGAAATTCACCACTACCCTGAAATACAGCAGCCGCGAAGGATCGTTCTCGAGGTATTGGATCGACTGAGGGAACGTTATCCGGATCTTACTTATCGAATCCTCAGGGAACCTCAGGCGGAGGAGGCGGGGATTTCCTATCTGCTGACAACCCGCGCCGAAACGGAGGTGCGGATGGAATTTATCTCTTACGCAGAGAGAGAAGGGGTGACGGGTCTGATGGCTTACCGCTTTACTTTCCGCACTGTTGGCGCAGACGCCCGTTACTCGAGGACTCTCATGAGAGGTAAGTGGGACTACTACGAACGGGCTTTTGAAGAGGCGGATTGGCCCACATCGCTCGAGACTGTTGGAGAGGTCTCTATGCCGAGTGTCTTTTCGATGAATGAGCAGTCTTTTGGAGTGCCGATGGCAGAGAAGGAGGTGGTCGAAAGCCGCTCCCTCACTGTCAGACTCCCAGAGGGCAGAGTTTTGCGTGTAGACCGCACCTTCCTCGAAAATGAGGGAATCGATAGCAGGGTTCCTCTTTTTACATTCGCAGTTCCTCGTGACACTTCGAACTTGTTCATCGAATACCAGAGCTCGGGAGTTCCGGAGGTGATTAAACTGAGTCTCGCAAGCGAAGGAATGCAACTTGCCGAAAATTTGCGGATCTTTCCATTTCTAGTTCCAAGAAGCGACGGCAACGAACGGCTTTGGATGACATCGGGTAAATTGCGTCGGAAGATCGAGGAGGAGTATCTTAATGGCTGGGAGGATGTCCGAATCTCTGAGCCTTTTCTCACCCAAATAGGGAAGATGGAAGCATTTGTCGGACTTGCGAGTTTCGCCGACAAGGAAGGAAATCGCATGTTTGCTCGTTTCACTCTTTTCGTACCGATCGCAGGGGATCGGGGTTTGCTTGCATTTTCGCAGGTCGACCCCCGTTTTTCAGCGGTGAAACGGTTGGAAGACTTGGAGAGTGGAGGGATAATGACCGGCGTAGCCCACTCGATCCGTTTTATTAATCCGGTCGTCCGCATTGTAGAGGAGCCGGTGGCGGAACCGATCGATAGTCTGGACAGGGTTATGCCCGTGCCGACTTCCCGTCCAGTGCCCCCTCCCCCGGACTACAATCCTTTGCCATATGAGCCCATTGGAAAATCCGGAGCAACTAACTGAACTGACGGCAGTTTTTGCCGGCCTGGCTCTAAGCGCGTCTGCAGGTCTCCGTGTGTTTCTTCCGGTGCTCGCTTTGGCGATCGCCGCTCGCATGGGGTATATTGATCTGGGTGAACAGTTTGGTTGGCTCGATCACCCGATGGTCCTAATAGTCTTGGGAACCGCGACGGTAGCAGAGGTGGTTTCCTACTACGTTCCATGGGTCGACAACCTTCTGGACACCGTGGCAACGCCTGCTGCGATTGGTAGCGGCACCTTGATTGCAACTGCCATGCTTCCGGAAATGAACGCAGCACTGCAATGGGGTTTAGGGTTCTTGCTTGGAGGAGGCTCAGCTGGCGTCGTGCAAGGCACGACCGTTCTAACCAGAGGGGCTTCCACCGCGACGAGTGGCGGACTGGCGAATCCTGTTGTCGCAACGGCGGAAACCGGAGGGAGCATAGCAGTGGCTAGTCTCGCGTTTGTGATCCCTCTAGTTATCGGACTCATCATCGTCTTCATCGTGGTATACCTCGCGATTAAGTTGGTTCGCATTTTCTTTCGGCGAAGAGAGCCGCCTGTCGGTCTTTCAGACTAGCATCGAGACCGTAGGCATAAGATTATCGTTGCTCTACTTTCGAGACCTCTCATCGTTGGGGTCATTGGCGGGCCGTGGCGCAGTTTGGTAGCGCACTACACTGGGGGTGTAGGGGTCGCTGGTTCAAATCCAGTCGGCCCGACCAATGTCCATACGCTGGAAGGTAGATATCAACGCGTGGGGGTTTAATTCCGTTTTAAAAAGAGTCTCCGAATTGTCTGTTTGCGAGGTATTAGGGGGGTGTAAGATCTTCTTATGAAAAGACGCATTTTACTGAATCAACCCGGTAATCTGAAGGAACTTTCTTTGTTCGAGGATACGCGGGAGAAGGAATCGAAGGAGACTGTGATGGTTCGTGTCCACGCGGCGTCGATCAACCCGATCGATGTCTATATTCTGACTGGTCTCGCCCGTTCCGGCACTGGGTTTCCTTACACACCGGGGAATGATTTTGCAGGAGTGATATCCGAGGAGTCGTCGAAGAGAAGGTATCCCAAGGGAACGAGAGTATGGGGTGTGTTACAGGGTTCCGGTGGTCTTCAGGGCAGCCACGCTGACTTCCTTGAGGTAGATGAGGACAAGGTGTTCCCTTTGCCATCCGAGGTTTCTTTCGCAGAGGCGGCTGCCAGTGGTTTGGTGTCAGTTACCGCATTCATGATTTTTAACCGGATTATGAAGCAGGGAGCACAATCGGTTTTGGTTAACGGTGCCGGAGGCAGTGTCGGTAGAGCTCTAGTCGAACTTCTGGGTGCGAGGGGGGTGGATTGCCTCGCCATGACGAGCAGTGGGGAAAAGGCAGACGAATGTAAGAAATTGGGTGCGCTGGATTCGTATCCCAAACACCTTTCCGAGTTTTCTGACGACGAGATTGCTGAGATCACTGAGACTCGCGGGCATTGTGGGGCAGTTGTGGAAATCGGGCGCAACCCGGACCCACACCGCATGTTTTCAGTTCTCGCTCGCAGTGGAACTGGGTATATCCTAGCGGGCCGCGCAGCCAAACCAGTGTTTCCGATCGGAGAATTTTATTCGAAATCCCTCAAGCTGGAAGGGATCTTCGTCCCCGATATCAGTGCAGAGGAGCTGGCTCAGTCCAGCCGGTTCATTGCTGAACTCTGGGCAGAGCGGCGCCTGATAGCAAAAGTTCATAGCGAGGTTCCTTTCGAAAACGCGCTGGAAGCCTTTCTCAAGTTGGAGGAAGCCATCCAGTCTCAGAAGTCTATCGGAAAAATCGTGCTGAACTTCGAGTAGGTCTTGGTCGCAAAGACCAATATTAATCCGCTATGCAAATAGACAATAATCGAAACTCCAAATCGCTATCGAAATCGGGTCTCGAACACCCTCGATAGCGATTCCGATTTCGATTTCGACCCCGGAAAACTTGTCGCGTCCTGAAATAGGTTGTCGGTTTT